>JABZOY010000009.1:0-33239 GCA_015255025.1 Haemophilus sp. | reverse complement strand
CGACAGACCCTTTTTCACGCAACAATTGTGGATATTGGTCTGCGTGTTGAATTTCAAATTCTTTCTCGCCTAAGAAACGGTGACCGCGAATAGTGCGCGCACTTGCCACACCTAAAATTTCACCTTCAATTAACTCGTCACCCAATAACATAGTAACCGTGTGAACCGGACGGATAAATTGCACGGTTTTGTCTGCCCAACGCATTGGTTTTGGAATTGGCAATTTCGCCAACGCATTTACCACAATGTCGTTAAGTAAGTTTTTAGTCGGTTGACCTTCAATTTTTGCACGATGAACGAGCCATTCGCCTTTATCAGTTGCAATGCGTTCTGCTTGCTCAACAGTAATGCCACAACCGCGCGCCCAGCCTTCTGCCGCTTTAGTTGGTTTACCTTCCGCGTCAAAGGCTGCAGATACTGCAGGTCCACGTTTTTCGATTTCTTTGCTCGGTTGTTGGGTTGCTAAGTTCAACACTTTCACCGCCAAACGACGCGGTGCAGCAAACCATTCGATTTTATCGAAGGTTAAACCTGCTTGGTTCAATTCCGCCTCAACGTTATCCGCAAAAGAGGTCGCTAATGTTTTGAGAGCTTTTGGCGGCAGCTCTTCTGTACCGATTTCTACTAGGAAGTTTTGGGTTGTCATTTTGGAGTCTCTATGTAAACATAATTTATATCATTATAAATATTAAGGCTTTAAACCAAATACTAATGCAAATGGTACCCAAACTGGCATTGTTAAAATAAATAACAATTGACCGTTACCAGTTTCAAAAAAAGGTCTTTTGTCAGTTACTACTATTGGTAGTGGGGTATCTAATTTATATTCATCAGTTAAATTATTTAAACCATAAAAAGTCTCAGCATCAGCCAAGAATGTTACTTTTATATATTGTTTTTCATAAGCTTCAGCTTGATATACTTTTTTTAATTTGATTAAGTCATCATCACTTAATAGATTTTTATCAATAAAAAGTGAGTATATAAGCTCATTAGAACTTTGCGTTAGTATTTGCAGGTTTAAAGCTTGTTTAGATACTTTATAATGGTAACTATCATAAAATTCTTTAAATTGTTGTATTGTTTTCTTATCTTTGCTCTTTAAATGATACAGTTTTTCATTTATCTGAACATGAATAGAATTATCAAAAAAACGTATATGTGTTATTTGTTTTTGAACAACGGAATTACTATTCGTACAACCTATTATTAACAATACGCAAATAAAAATTATTGAATATAGTTTCTTAATCATCTTTTATATTTCTCTGTTTTCACTTCTGCCAAATCTCCCCTACCCCTCTTTGCTAAAGAGGGGATTGGATCTTTGGAGAATTAAATATTTATGTTCTACTTTAACGTTTTTTGAAAGCAGATAATTTAATCTCTATTGAAATTAAAATGTAAATGAGTCAGTTACTATCAATTTACTCAATAAATCCCCCTCTTTAGCAAAGAGGGGTTAGGGGAGATTTGGCAGAGGTTAATCCAACCTCATACTCAATCAGCCCTCACATTCTCCAAAAATAAATAAATCTGCTCAACTACCGCTTCAATTTCACGCATTACTTCATCATTGCTAAACCGCATCACCGTAAAACCAAGTGAATTTAATTCTGCATCTCGCAATGCGTCTTTTTCCTGATGATCGGGCTCATAGTGCTGACTACCGTCTAATTCGATAATCAGCTTTGCTTTCGCACAATAAAAATCAACGATATAGCTTAAAAGTGGCTTTTGCCGATTAAACCGAAAGCCTAATAACTGATCCCGATTAATCCGTTGCCAAAGTTTATTTTCTGCATCGGTTTGATTATTGCGAAGTTTTTGCGAATTTTCTTTTAAGTATTTTTCATAGGGTTGCATGAACGCTACTTCTTACCGTTTTCAATACTCCCACTCAACACCTGTTGAAAACGTTCGTAATCACAAAAGCCATTTTCATCTTTTTCACAGCCTTTGAGGGTTAATGCTGTTTGGTTTGGTGGTGTCGTTAAACTTAATGGTGTGATGTTAATTAGTTGTTCAGTGCTCTGATACACATAATCCAACTTAAATTTGAGCTTACCACTTGGTTTGTGTTTCCACACTTCAAACATCAGTTTTCCGCCAATTGGGATATTTTCTAATGAATTATTCAATTCATAAGGCTCAACACCCAATGCCGCAAGCAGAGCGACGATATTAGAATCATGTCCAACCAATAAATTAATTTTATTTTTGCTATTTAGCTGTCGCTGAATAAATGCTAACAACGGATATGAGGCATTTTGTGCCAGCGCTTCATTGTTTTTAAATAACGTGTGGTAATATTCGTTTTTAATTTCGTTAATTGCACGCCATTTGTCTTGGCTATTCACACGACCGTTGGCAATTTCTGCATCAGGCTTACCCACATAATGCGCGAGCAACAATGCACTGACAATTTTCTTTCCTGTGCTGATAGAGCCAGTAATTTTGACCGACTTGCCGTCTTTAATACTGTATTCACCGACTTTTCCACCTAAATCACACTCGCCTTTTTGCAAACAGTTCGGTGAATTTTTGTAATCAATGATTTCACTTAACAGTGCATAATTTGGCGCTAATTTTTTCTGTAAAGCGGTTAAATCTACATTATTTTTTGCTGATTCAATCAAGGCTTTACTTGGGCTGTGGACTTTTGTAGTAAAAATTGGATCTTTTTCTGAACCAATTTCACCACGATGGTGTAATTGCACACTACATCCGGCAAAAGCACCTGCCACAATCGCTTGCCCCGTTGCAACTGTGCGTTGTACCGCATTCGCATAAGCGAAAATACCTTCACCCGATTCACAACGTTCTCTCGTTAATAATCCTTTATCCGCAAGCCATTGCCCTAAATATTGACCGAAATAGGTTTCTAATACAGTCCCTTTTGCCGTGAGATAACCTGATGGCACATCCCATTTTGCCCACGCATACGGGGAATATTTTGCCATCTCTTGTGGGTCTTTTTCCACTGGTGAGCGTAATCCATGACGGCTGAAAATCAATACTTTCTCTAATTCATAATCAGAACTTGAGGAAGTTTGACCATTTTCTGTTGCAAACGCACCACTTGCTAAAGCTGAGCCAAGCAAAAGTGCGGTGAATTTTAGGGTTATTTTTTTCATATTCGAGACTTAATCATTTAATGTTGAAATTGAGCTATAAAAATTCAAGGCATATTTGGTGCCGTAAACTAACACCATAAATACTGCAACAATATTGACTACCGCAAAAAAGATTAGTTGTTTACTGTTACTCTCCACCCAGAGCATTTTAAATAATGCGAGCGTACCAATATTTTCATCAAGTTCGCTCTCTCCGCTTAGTGTTCTTAAGGTTTTCAGCATCTTGCGTACAAAAGCGACAGTATTTATTGCCATGACGCTGAGTGCAATAAATCCTGAAGCCAAACTTAAAAACAGCACGAGCACATTACTCCATGCCCAATGTGCCCAATTCAGCTCAGAATACATAAATAACGCGAGTGATAAAAACAACACAGCGGGTGTTAAATTTCGCAAAAACATTAAATAGTCATCACCAATGCTAAATAAAAATTGCAAAAAACTGACTTTCTTCATTACTTTAAAAAATCTCTTTTAATTTGGATTCATCTAAAATAACGCGATCGTCCTCTAACAATAATGCCGGAAAGCCCGCATAACCTTGTGCTTTTGCATCATCAAATGCGGCGTGACGATCACGCAAGCGCAACCATTGTTTCAAATTTGGGATGGAAGATAATACTTCCACGGCCTCATAATCCACACCTAAGCGTTTTAACTCTGCCACAAATGGCGCAGTATCAGGGCAATCTGCCGCATAATAAAGAATGGGTTTCATTATTCACCTTCTTGTTCGGCTGCCGCGGTTGGGTTCAATTTTGGTTCGCCAATTTTGCTTAAGCGGTTACGATCACGATGTTCAAATGGCGCATCATAATTTGGAATAATCAGGGTGGTGGTTTGATCATATGACCAAGTGCCATCATCATGGAATTTTACCGTCATTTCAAAACTTTCCGTGGTAAATGAACGCTCTAAGAACGGATTCGAAATGATGCCGTTTGTTAGTGAACCGCGTACTGCTTTTACCGTAAACTCTTTCGCATCAGCCGGCGCATTACCGACAGCTATAAACGTTTGGCCGCGTGGAATACTGCCCGTTAATAAAATATTGCCTGTTTCAGGTTCCCATAACCAATAACCCACTTGATCGTGGAAGGTTTCCACTTCGCCTGGTTGTACAATATGGGTGTGATAACGTAATCCATAATAGAGTTGCGGACCATTGGTTTGACCATCAGTTGGATGGGCTTCATAACGTTCGATATAAGGATCTTTTTCTGGCCCTTCTGCTTTCGGGTTGATATCCACACCACGCTTACCTTCCCAAACACCCGCTAATTTTGCCAATGGGCCTAAATTCGCGAGCGTATTAGGATCAGTTTCTGCTTCCGTGTAGATATCGTCTGGGTATTGAAAATCTTTCATGATTATCTCCTTATATCGTTGTGTTAATGCTAAAGTGCGGTTGTTTTTTTGCCTATTTTTTACAGCCTGGGAAACCTAAGGCTTCACGGCTCGCATAATATGCTTCCGCCACGCCTTTGGTTAATGCACGAATACGTAAAATATAGCGTTGACGCTCTGTGACCGAAATCGCTTTTCGTGCATCTAACAAGTTGAAGCTGTGTGCCGCTTTTAAGATACGCTCGTAAGCCGGTAATGGTAATGGACGTTCTAATTCTAATAAGCTTTTCGCTTCTTTTTCATATTGATCGAAGCAGTAGAATAAGAAATCGGTATCCGCATATTCAAAGTTGTAAGTTGATTGCTCAACTTCGTTTTGATGGAACACATCACCGTAAGTGGTTTTGCCAAGTGGACCATCAGACCAAACTAAGTCATACACAGAATCTACGCCTTGAATGTACATCGCTAAACGCTCTAAACCGTAAGTTACTTCACCGGTTACTGGTTTACATTCTAAGCCGCCCACTTGTTGGAAATAAGTAAATTGGGTGACTTCCATGCCGTTTAGCCACACTTCCCAGCCTAAACCCCACGCACCTAAAGTTGGGTTTTCCCAGTTATCTTCTACGAAACGAATATCGTTTTGTGTTGGATCAAAACCGAGCATTTCAAGAGAACCTAAATAGAGTTCTTGAATATTATCTGGGGACGGTTTAATCACCACTTGGAATTGGTAGTAATGTTGTAAACGGTTTGGATTTTCACCATAACGACCATCGGTCGGACGACGTGAAGGTTGCACATAAGCGAATGCCATCGGCTCTGGACCTAATGCACGTAATGCGGTCATTGGGTGAGAAGTACCTGCGCCTACTTCCATATCAAAAGGTTGCACAACGGTACAGCCTTGATTTGCCCAATATTCTTGCAAGGCTAAAATCATGCCTTGGAATGTTTTTACGTTGAATTTTGTACTCATAATTTTTTTAATAACAATGTGATGAAAAATACAGGCATTATACTTGAAACTATAGGGCGGATAAAGGCGAAAAAGTGCGGTCAGAAAAATCCTTAAATTTTTTATTTCTCTTAAATTTCATTCATTTTCATGATGAGTTATTTTCATCGCCAGAAGTTTGCTTGCCAAGCCTCTAATGTGTAAACTGCTGGCGCTTTTATACGGACTTTTATCCTAGGGATTTTAAAATGAAAAAAAATGTGATTACTTCAGCGATTTTATTAGCGATTCCAGCATTAGCGGCGGCTGAGGAAAAAGAAATTCAACTTGAACCCATTCATGTTTATTCAGCTTACGCCACTCCAGTAAACCAAGATCAAACTGCTTCATCTGTTACCGTTTTAACTGAGAAAGATTTTTCAGAACGTAATGCAACTTATGTAAGTGATGTATTGAAAACTGTTCCTGGTGTGGCTATGGGAGCAACTGGTGGTCGTGGTGCGGTAACTAGTTTATTCTTGCGAGGAGCAGAATCCAACCATACTGTGGTAGTGATTGATGGTGTAAAAATGAATCCTGTAAATGATGGTTTTGATTTTGGGGGATTAACACTAAGCAATATTGAACGAATTGAAGTATTACGTGGTGAACAATCTGCGTTATGGGGAAGCGATGCGATTGGTGGTGTAGTTTACATCACAACCAAAAGCGGCCTATATAAAGAAAAACCGTTAAACATTGATTTTGATTTAGGATTGGGGTCTCACCGTACACGTGATGCATCAGCTACTATTTCAGGCTACCAAGGAGGCTTCTATTACGCACTCCATGGAGATAGTCATCGCACGGCTGGCATTTCTGTATTAAGTAAAGATAAATTTAATTATAAAGCTTTAGACGGTACATCAATTCCAACAGGTGGAGCAATTGAGCGTGATGGATTCCATCGCGACAATGGTTCATTGCGTTTAGGCTATGATGATAATAATAAAGGTGTGGAAGTCTTAGCATCACACTCTTCACAAACAACCAAGAATGATACGTCATTATTAAGTGAAGCTACGGATAAAGACTTTTTCCGTACACGTGAAAGCACATTAAAATTAAGTGGTTATACCGGCAATGATCAAGATCTATTTAAGCATAAAGCTAGTGTTAGTCATATCAAAAATGATTATGATTATGTAAGTACATCCCCATATACTCGTGATTGGAAAAAACTCAATGCAAATTATCAACTTGATATTAACTTTGATCGTGAAGGTTATTTAAAACAAGGTATAAGTGTATTAGGTGAATATCAAAAATCACATTATGAAGCTCAATCTTCTTATTCAACATTCAAAGAACAAAAATTAATTGAAAAAAGCATTGCCACAGAATACCGTTTATTTACTGAAGATGACCACAGTCTTTCTTTAAGTGGGCGTTTTACTGATAACAAGCAATTTAAAAATACTTTTACAGGACGATTAGCTGGTGCTTATCGTTTATCACCAAACTTTAAAGTACATACAAGTTTGGGCACAGCGGTGCATAATCCAACCTTTACTGAATTATATGGTTATTCTGCAACTTGGTTAGGTAATCTTTCTCTTAAACCTGAAAAAAGTCGTGGCGGTGAGTTAGGTTTGCTGATGGTAACAAACGACAAACAGCATACTTTTGATGTAACTTACTTTGCTCGCATTATAGATAATTTTATCGGTTCTGAACCTGTTTCTGCAGGTATTAGTCGTGCAGTGAATGTAAAAGGTAAAACTAAAGTAAATGGTGTTGAAATTACATATAGAGGCAAAATTACCAAAGATTTAACCAGCTATGCGAACTATACTTATACTCATATTAAAAATGGTGAAATAAAACGCGGTGCAGAAGGTTTATCTTTAGATCGCCGTCCTAAACATACCGCAAATGTAGGGTTAGCATATCAAATCACTGAAAAACTAGGTTCTGATGTAAACATCTCGTACGTAGGTAAACGTCTTGATACCTATTGGGGCACATGGCCATCAAAACGAATTGAAATGCCATCTTACACTTTGGTAAATTTAGGTGTGAATTATCAATTAATTCCAAATCTAAACATATATGCGAACTTGAACAACGTATTTAATAAAAAATACGAAAATGCTATCGAATATGGTCAAGAAGGACGCAATGTTTACGTTGGGTTGAAAGGCTCGTTCTAATTATTACCCACTCATAAGGGCGTGCTTAGCACGCCTTTTTACATTCTTGATGGCGTAGCGTATCATTATCTATATGCAAAAAACTCGCTTAATTTTAACCGCACTTTTCCTTCCGTTTACCGCTCAGGCTTCGGAACAATTTGTCTCGCTTACGCTTTGCAGTGACAGGCTACTTATCGAACTGGCTAAGCCTTCACAAATTGCTGCTCAGTCACCTTATTCGAAAAATCCGTTGATGATGTTGGATAAAATTAACACTGATAAACCTGTTCTGGAACCGCAATTAACGGAATTATTGCCCTATTTGGATAAAACTATTCTGATTAACGAAACCTTTTATCCGCAATTAGTCACAGAGCTGAAAAAGCTTGGTGTGAAAATCATCCCAATTAACGACAGCCCACAAACGCCTGATGAATTATTTGCGCTGATTCTAGAATTAGGCAAACAACTGGGT
Source organism: Haemophilus sp. (assembly GCA_015255025.1). GTDB lineage: Bacteria > Pseudomonadota > Gammaproteobacteria > Enterobacterales > Pasteurellaceae > Haemophilus_D. Next base: position 25,145 of record JABZOY010000009.1, on the reverse strand, counting down.
AATGAGCAAAAGGCGGCTGATTTAGTAACAAAACTCAAATCGGAAAACTTTCACTTAAATCGACCGCTTACCGACACACTAATTTTGTCGGAAACAGGTGTGGTAGAGAGTTATTATCCGCAATATCCTGTACTGTTAAATTTGCTTGGATTAACACCGTTAAAAACACCACTTACCGCACAAAATTTCTCGTTAGAAAAAGTGATTTTAAGCCAACCAAATGTACTGATTTCTCTGACTGACAAACAAGGTTACAATGCACAGGCTGAATTACTGCACCACCCTATGTTGCAAGATTTTTTCAAAAACCAACCACTTGTCAGCATCCCGATGAAATATACCTATTGCTTTGATCACGGTGTGTGGCAAGGGGCGGAGAAGATTTATCAACAATTAAAATAATGTAGCTGACAAATCTCCCCTAACCCCTCTTTGCTAAAGAGGGGAATTTCATTATTAAATTAACTCTAGATGACATATTTATATGTCTTTATGTATAAATGATTAGAAGAAAACATCAGAATTATAAATCTTGACACTATAATCCCACCCACTCTACTAAAGAGAGGAATTTCATTATTAAATTAACTCTAGATGACATATTTATATGTCTTTATGTATAAATGATTAGAATAAACCATCAGAATTATAAGTCCCTACACTATAATCCCCCTCTTTAGCAAAGAGGGGTTAGGGGAGATTTGACAAAATAAAATTAACAAATGATATTTGGATTACATAGGAAATTGATCATTGACCAAAACACTAAAATTAAATACCGCACTTTTCTTCGCGTTGCTGTTAATTAGCGGATTTGCAGTTTATCATCAGCTAGGTAATTTCGCGCATCTCAAAAATGCGGATGGCGTACTCACCGATATGCGTTCAATGGTGCTGTGGGATATTCGTTTTCCACGCATTGGTTTAGCTTTATTGACGGGTGCCAGCCTAGCGATTGCCGGCAATGCGATGCAAGGTATTTTCCAAAATCCATTAGCGAGTCCAGGCTTACTCGGCAGTAGCTCTGGGGCAACAGCCGCTAGTGTATTTATCCTCTATTATTTTGCCGTGCCATTTTCACTGCTCTTAGCCGGTGGTGTGATTGGTGCGCTTTTAAGTTTTTTAATCGTGTATTTGATCGCCAAAAACTACGGCACCACGATGATGATTCTAAGTGGCTTAGCCGTGAATATGCTACTTGGCTCAGCAATTGCATTACTGCTATCCAACGCAGAAAGCCCATGGGCATTAGCTGAACTTTATCGTTGGCTACAAGGCTCGTTGATGTGGGCGAAATTAGATACCCTGCTTATTTCACTCCCAATTGTTCTGGCAGGGGTTTTCTGCTTATACCACACTCGCCGATACTTAGATTTACTCACCTTTGGTGAAGAAACAGCGAGCACAATGGGCGTAGATCCAAAGCGTAGCTTTTTCATCAGCACCTTTGGTGTGGCCTTATTAGTCGGTGCAACCATTCCACAAACCGGTACCATCGGTTTTATCGGCTTAATCGCGCCACACTTCGCCCGTATTTTACTGAAAGCACGTCCATCGCAACTTTACCTTACGAGTGCGTTAATCGGGGCATTATTGCTGTTACTGGCCGATTTAGCCATTTTATATATCCCGCTGTTCTCACATATTTACATCGGCACATTGACTGCACTTATCGGTGCACCTTGCTTGATTTGGATGTTATTAACGCAACAGAGAAAAATCTATGATTAGAATTGAAAAACTCACCCAATCTTATTGCTTAAATGATATCTACTGTACGCTTCCATCAGGTAAATTGATTGGCATTATGGGTGCCAATGGGGCGGGAAAATCCACCTTATTGAAAACCATTGCGGGTATCCTGCCCCTCAAACAAGGGGAGGTTTGGTTTGATGATCAGCCATTAAGTAAGATGAACGCAACCGAAAAAAGCCAACACATTGCTTACCTTGCACAAAATACGCAAATTCATTGGGATTTATCCGTTTATGATGTGATTGCATTAGGTTTAGCTGCGACCTTACCAAAAGAAAAAGAGCGGTCAAAAATTCAAGCGTTTTCAGAAAAGTTTGCGGTAGCTCATTTGCTCGACAAACCTTTCCAACAACTTTCTGGAGGCGAAAAAGCGCGTGTACAACTCGCTCGTTGCTGTATTAAGGAATCACCTGTTTTATTAGTCGATGAGCCGATTGCACCGCTCGACCCTTATTATCAAATTGATATGATGGAACAGCTTCAATCACTCACACCGGAACATACGTGTGTCGTCGCAATTCATCACCTTTCGTTGGCTTATCAATTTTGTGATGAAATTATTCTATTAGAACAAGGCAAATTGTTAGCAGTCGGTGAAACGCAAGCCGTATTAAATGCGGAAAATTTGGCGAGAGCCTTTCATATTCGGGCTGAAATTAATCCTCTGGAAAAGACTATCTCAAAAATTGAAAAACAATAAAAATAAAAGCACTTAGATATTCACTAAGTGCTTTTTTTATAGAAATGAATTACGGTTGGATTTCTGAATCTACAAAGAAATAAGCAATTTCTCGTTTTGCGCTTTCAACGCTATCAGAACCATGAACAGAGTTTTCACGCTGATTTAACGCAAAGTCTTTACGGATAGTACCTTCTGCCGCTTCCGCCGGATTCGTTGCGCCAATCAAAGTGCGGTAATCTTTCACGGCATTTTCTTTTTCCAATACAGAAACCACTATCGGACCAGAAAGCATATACTCGACCAACGGCTCAAAAAATGGTTTACCTTGGTGTTCTGCATAGAAACCTTCGGCTTGTTCTTTGGTTAATTGCACCATTTTAAGGGCAACGACACGAAATCCCTGTGATTCAAAACGTCCTAAAATAGCACCAATTAAATGACGTTTTACAGCATCCGGTTTGATAATTGAAAAAGTACGTTCTGTCATAAAATCCTACTTAACTTGCTTTCGTTACTAATAAATTTGCTAAAGTTTTCACACCAATTCCGGTTGCACCAACCGCCCATAAATCACTACCTGATTTACGATAAGTAGCCGAACAATCAATATGCAACCAACGTTGTTGATAGTTCTTCACAAAATACGATAAAAATGCCGTTGCAGTACTCGCCCCCGCCACAACCGGCGCTGTACCTGTATTTGCAATATCAGCAAAAGAAGACGTGATTTGGCTACGATGGAACGCTTCAAAAGGCAAACGCCAGAATGGTTCATTTTCTTCTTTGGCGGCTTGGAATAAGCTATTTACTAACGCATCATCCATAGAAAGTACACTGTGGTAATCATTACCGACTGCTACTTTCGCAGCTCCGGTTAAGGTTGCACAATCAACAATAAATTGTGGATTTTGGCTATCGGCCTCAATTAAACCGTCTGCTAATACTAAACGACCTTCCGCGTCAGTATTTAGAATTTCAGCGGTTACGCCATTTTTATACGTGATGATATCACCCAATTTGAATGCATTACCGCTCACCAAGTTTTCTGCACAGCATAGGTAGAGTTTTACACGTTGATTTAAACCATGTGCAATAGCAAATCCTAATGCCCCAGTTAATAACGCTGCGCCGCCCATATCGGTACGCATAGTACTCATACCATCACTTGGTTTGATGTTATAACCACCACTATCAAAAGTAATACCTTTACCCACTAAACACGCTAATACTGGCGCATTTGGATCATTAGTTGGGTTAAAATCTAATTGCAACATAGCTGGTGGATTAATAGAACCACGCCCTACCGTAAAGATCCCGTGATAGCCTTGATCTTTTAATGCTTCCCCAGAAATGATTTGAAAACTGACCGCACTTTTATCAGCATAATTCTCGGCTTGTTTAGAAATAAACTCAGCTGCGCGTTCTGCTAATTTAACCGGCGTAAGGGTTTGTGCCGGTTCATTAATAATTTCACGCACAAAATCGCCACATTCAATACGGGCCAATAATTCATCTTGTGGCTCATCATCTAAATGAGGAAATTCAATCGAATAATCTTGCTTCGCTGAGTAAAAACCTTGATAAAATGCCCAGCAATTTTCTAATTCCCATGCATCCCCCACAAGCTCAACATCTTTAATACCTTGCCCACGTAACTTACGTGCGGCTTTTTGAACTAAAACAAGGTTCGATTTTTCATCATCTTTAAGATGAATAACGGCTTGATCTTGATTAAAACTTAAAATGGCATTTTTGCCCCAACTCTCCGAAGCGGGAGTAGTTGATAATGTAATTTGCATGTGGTTCTTCTCCTTTATTTATCTATTCTTCTCTAGGTACCATTTTACCGTCTGACGAAGTCCTTGTTCAAAGGTTATTTGTGGTTGCCAACCTAATTCTGCATGAATTTTAGAACAATCCAATGAATATCGCACATCGTGGCCAGGTCGGTCTTTTACAAAGGTAATTAAATCTTCGTAATGCTTAATGTGATTAGGCTTATTTGGTGCAAGTTCTTCGAGTAGCTTACAAATCATTTTAACTACTTCAAGGTTTGTTTTTTCACAATTTCCACCGATATTATAGTTTTCTCCGACTCGGCCTTTTGTTAAAACTAAATATAAGGCTTGAACATGATCTTCCACAAATAACCAATCACGAATTTGCTGCCCATCACCATAAATTGGCAAAGGCTTCCCCATCAGCGCATTTGAAATCATTAAAGGAATGAGCTTTTCAGCATGCTGATAAACCCCATAGTTATTGGAACTGTTTGTGATAATCACCGGCAAACCATAAGTGCGATGCCAGGAGTGTACCAAATGGTCACTCGCCGCTTTTGAGGCTGAATAAGGGCTACTCGGATGATAAGGGGAATGTTCAGTAAAGGCTGGTTCAGAAAAGGATAAATCCCCATACACTTCATCAGTAGAAATATGGTGAAATCGAAAGGTCGTTTTTTTAGCTTCGTCTAAGGTATACCAATAATTCTTAGCAACTTCTAACAACGTATAAGTGCCAACAATATTGGTTTGAATAAAATCAGCCGCTCCCGTAATAGAACGATCAACATGACTTTCTGCCGCCAAATGCATCACCGCATCAGGCTGATATTTCTCGAAAACGCTTTCTATCGCCTTAAGATCACAGATATCAACTTTTTCAAAAGCATACCGAGGGCTATTTTCTATCTCTTTTAAGGATGATTGATTTGCCGCATAGGTCAGCTTATCAACATTGATAACAGAATCCTGAGTATGATTAATGATATATCGAATGAGGGCGGAACCGATGAAGCCGGAACCGCCGGTGATGAGAATTCGCTTCATCAATAGGCCCCTGTTTTCTTACAAACTACTTTAGCCGTTTTAAGTAAGATCACAATATCATTCCATAAAGACCAGTTTTTAGCATACCAGGTATCGAAATAAACTCGCGTATCATAGCTCACGTTATTCCGCCCACTTACCTGCCATAAACCCGTCATTCCAGGTTTAGCCATAAGGTAATAATCAACGTCCTCTTGATAATAAGACAATTCTTCTTTCACTATAGGACGAGGTCCAACTAAACTCATCTCACCTTTAAGTACATTCCAAAGCTGTGGTAGTTCATCTAAACTTCTCGCTCTTAACCATTTTCCAATTGGTGTAATGCGTGGATCATCTTTAAGTTTGAAGTCTTTTTCCCATTCTAATCTAGCATTTTCATCCGTTGCTAAAATCTTTTCTAACACTTCATCTGAATTATTCACCATTGTTCGAAACTTCAAACATTTAAATTTCTTTTTGTACTGACCAATTCTAGTATGCTCGTATATGAGATTACCACCATCTCTTGTGATTATAAAATAGAGAGGGATACAGAATGGTAACAATAAAAGCAAGAGAAAAGATGAGCCTAAGATATCAAAGGTTCTTTTAACAATCTTAGATGAACGTTTTGCTAAATTATTATTTACTCTAAAAAGCACCATTTCCTGGCTAAATAAAAAAGACATATCCGTGCCATAAAGTGGAATACCTCGAAAATCAGGAATTACTGAAATCGAACGGCATCCTTTACGAATTAAATAACGTAACCAAAAATCTTGCTTCACTTTATTTTCTTCATCAATCGCCAAAATAAACTGAGTAAATTCGGGTGAAACCAATTTCATTAGCAGCTCAGGGTTATGACGCATAACGGGAATACCCTCAATAAACTCTGAATGGTAATCTTCTGTTGTCACAAATAATTTTATGTCAAATCCTAAATACGATTCGTTATTTAAAGCGTTAAATACCTCTTTAGCATTTTTCCCATTGCCAATAATGATGGTTTCTTTTAGATACATTCCGCTTTTTATTAAAAGATTTTTTACAAAAATTCGGGAGAAAGGAAGTCCAACAAAGATACAAATCCAAGTTACAGACCAGAAATAACGGGAAACATATAGACGAGAAAAGGCAACAATCGCCAATTCAATAATGAAAAGAATCAATAAGGTACGGATAATTTCTTTTAATTCAAACCAAAACGGTTTACGGTAAGTATAGTGCCGTAATCGTATCCAAAACCACAACACACCAACGAAAGATACACAGGCGTGAATCAATACATAGGTATTAAATTCTTCCAAAGGAAAATAAAAACGGCCGCCACGGGCGATATCTAACACTTCATAAGCAATAAATAATGAACTAAAAAGTGTTAAAAAATCAGTAGCTAACAAAATAAATTTACACCACGTAATTTTATGCATAGTGAAATCCTTATCTTAGAAATTTCCGTTTTAATAAATTAATCGCTTTTTTTAACAAATTCTCGCCTTCCAAATTAACTACCGGAATTTCACAAAACTTTAACTGATGATGAACCAACCAAACATTGAATAGGCGCTCGGCAATAAAACCAAACACTCTTTTTTGATAGTTATCATACTGGGTTATATCTATTCGCTTTTCTAATTCAAACAAAATAGGGAAAAGCCATTGACAGTATTCTGATGTGTTCTCTGATGACATGACAAACATATTATAAATATGAATCTTTCGGCCTTGCATAATTGCATCAAAGCTCGTTATATACTCAGGATACAATTCAGAAATAATTTCCCTTGTACAATTCAGATCCTTAACATAATGGGCATGTTGGTAGTGAGAATAAATTGATTCAATAAAATAATTTCGTTTTTTCGGTAAAATTGCTTCATATTTTTCTAGAAGAGATAGCAACTCGCTTTCTGATGCAATATGCTGTTTCTTCAAACATAACTTTTTACCTGCAAAATAACGGCGATAGTGTACTAACCCAACATATTGATTATTTTTAAATATACCATTTTGCCAAGCCCAATAAAGTCCTGTTAATTCACAAAAACTACTATTTTTTTCAGCTATATTCACACCAACGCTATCTTGGTAAAACCTTTCATTTTTTAGAGCATTTGCACACTTTTCCCCTACAAATATAGGACGATAGCATGCAGAATTTGGAAACTCATAGTCTTTATGCGTAATCACTAATACTGTAAGTTTTTGCATGTTATTTTAAGTAATCCTTATGATGAGTAAAGTCGCCCATTATGCCATGAAAGATTCCTCTGACAGCAATACTTAATTTGGAAAAACTCGGTTTGGTCAATGAATAGAACCATAAGGTTTTAAATATAAATGCCAAAACATGTAAATAACTACTGTATTTTTTATGATTAGAAATGGCATTTCTACACATGCAATAAAGCTTCAACTTCGATGGTGTATCATTAAAATGTAATTTATTGAAAAACATTGGCGTACCTAACGATTCATCCTTAGGATGATAAAAGTAAGCATCCACGATAGAAGCAATTTCTACCCTATACCTTTTCATTCTTGCCGTATATTCCATATCATCCCCCCAAATAAAATACTCTTTTAAAGGGAAACCAACCTTTTCAACCACTTTAGATGAAAGCAGAATACCGTTAAATGGAATAACTATACCGTCTATTTTTTCTTTGATTTCTAATGCTCTCAGATCAGCTAACGTATCTAACCTTTTCAAGGTTGAAGGTAGTCGCATCGGAAAACAAAATTTATTGGGTTGTTTAATATCAAGCACTAATGGGCCTAAATAATTATTTTCTGTCGCAAATGGGAATAATCTCGCTAAACAATCATTCGCAGGAACACCATCATCATCCATTAGCCAAATATAATCAAAGCCATGCTCAAACACATACTTAATCCCTTCATGGAATCCACCTGCCCCTCCCATATTTTCGGGCAAGGTGATCAAAGTAAAAGCATAATTATTTGTCCAACCATGCTCACCTAAAAAATCGGCTGTGCCATCAGTACTGGCATTATCAATCACCACAATATGAGATAAAGGATGTGTTTGGGCTTTCAGTGCATTTAAACAATTTAATAATAATGCTTTGCGGTTAAACGTTACAACCACTGCACAAATTGATTTTTCAGCATGCATAATCAACTCAATTTTATTTAAACAAAAGCCATACACGAAATCGTATATGGCTTTATTTCTAGACTCGCTATACTTTAGTCCATATTTACATAAAAAGGTTTAAGTGCGGTCTGTTTTTCTAATGATTCTTTTACAACATCAGCTGTTTCTAAAGCTTCTTTAATCGTCACATCCATATCTAAATAACGATAAGTACCTAAACGCCCGACGAAAGTAACTTGCGTTTCCTTGTTCGCTTTGTCAACATATTGTTGTAAAAGAGCTTTATCTTTCACTAAACGAATCGGGTAATACGGAATATCATTTTCACCACATAGACGGCTAAATTCACGATAACAAATTGTTTTCTCGTGTTGTTCCCATGGCGCAAAGTGTTTATGTTCTGAAATACGAGTATAGGGTACTTCTTCATCGCCATAGTTAATTACCGCATTACCTTGGAAATCACCTTCATCACGGAATGCCTCGAAATCTAAGGTACGATAACCTAAGCGACCTAATTCAAATCCAAAGTATGCATCTAACGGACCAGACCAGAAAATGTGTTCAAATTCTGCTTTCATAGACTCCGCAAACGGTGTATTTAAACGCACTTCAATATTTTCATGATCTAAAATCGCTTCAACAATTTGCGTATAACCATCTTTCGGCATACCTTGGAATTTATGTGCGAAGTAGTTATCGTCATAGTTAAAACGCACAGGTAAACGTTTTAAAATACTTGCTGGCAACTCTTTTGGCTCTACACCCCATTGTTTCTTGGTGTAACCATAGAAAAAGGCTTTATACAAATCCTTACCCACAAAGCGCATCGCTTGCTCTTCAAAGGTTTGCGGATCAGCAATAGACAAATCTGCTTGTGCTTCAATTAACGCTTTTGCTTCTTTCGGTGAGCACGTTTTGCCAAAGAATTGGTTAATCGTATGCAAGTTAATAGGGAGAGAATACACCGCACCTTGGCTAATCGTTTTTACACGATTAACAAACGGCATAAACTCACCGAAATTGTTCACATAAGTCCATACTCGCTCATTATCAGTATGGAAAATATGTGGGCCATAAACATGTACCATCACATTTGTTTCAGCATCACGTTCAGAGTGACAGTTACCTGCCACATGGCTACGAGAATCGATAACAACCGTTTTATAACCTTTCTCTGCTAATTCGCGAGCGATAACGGCGTTGGAGAAACCTGCACCGACTAATAAGAATTTTTTCATAAATACCAATCCTATATTATTCTTTAAAATATTTAGTTCTTAGGCTCATAAAAGGTTTTTCGATAGAGTAAAATGATAAGGTCGCCATCACAATAATAAATGGTAATCTAATCAAATTATTCCCTATACTTTCCACTAAGTTAGTTGGTTCTGACAAACCTAACAAATCCGATACAATCATAGCTACAGGAAGGTGCAAAAGATAAATAGAAAAGCTCAAACCACCTAACCAAGCAAAAAACTTACTTACTCCTGCCCCTAATTTATTTGAAGGAATCTCAATCATTAAATAGGAAACAATTATAATTCCGTAAAAAACAGCCTCCAGAGGAAAATCAATAACTGAAGATAAAAATTTATTCTGCTCCGCAGGAATATTATACTTTAGAATAAATGTCAAACTCACTATAGATAAAATAATTAGAGAAAGAAGGACCAATCTATTTTTGGTAAATGCTTTTTCTATATATAACACACCAAATAATATACCAATAATAAATTGATCAATTCTCCCTACTATTGAATGATACAAATTATAATAAATCCATCTATCATTTAGAAAAACAATCATTCCTCTAAACATCATCATCATTAAAATCAGTAAAAAGAGATATTTCTTTCCATATTTGGCATAAAAACAAATTAAAAATGGAAATAACAAATAAAATTGAAATTCAACAGCTATAGTCCAAATAGGACCTGAAGGAAAATATTCCTGCCCCCATCCTGTATCAGGATTCCCTGTATTCAACTGAAGAGTAAATACTCTTAAAATATCTAAAGGGGATGAGTTAGCTCTATTTACAGTTATCACAGCAAAAATAACCAAAGTAAGTAAAGGAAAAATCCTTAACACTCTATTATAAATAAATTTCCAATAAACTATTTGTTTCTCTCCTGCTGCACAAATTAAGGTAAATAGAAAAGCACTTAAAACTAGAAAAAGACTGACACCAGTATGTCCATGCTCAATCCAAACTCTAGCAAACTTCTCAAACATATTTGAAGAAGTAAAGCTAGAAAAGTTAATTCCTTTGAAATGAAAAAAAACAACTAGTATGGCAGCAAAAAATCTTAGATGGTCCAATCTTGATAGGTATATAAAATTCTTAGATTTCATATTAGTCTCACATCAATAAAAATCTTCTAATAAAACCATATTTATTTGATAACAATTTAGCGCGATAACTAAGCTTAACCCCATCCAATTTATATTTTTTCCATAGCATAATTACTATTTTATCAACTTTAGAGAAACAAGCATCTTTATTACAACGATATAACTCATCAACAAAGGATGAATTAAGGATTTCATTAAGAATGTTATCTCTTAGTTTAATATTTTTCTCATGCCATAGATAATAAAATAGACAACCTCTTATTTTGATATAAAGCCAATGAGATAAAAAAGCCTGCTCAAACTCGTTAAGTGGATAGGTAGAAAACATTTTCAATTGAGTTGATATAACAGACTTTTCATAATCCCAATATTTCTCATCATAGTTATTAGTTGCCGAAGATGCATGAGGAATATAATGATACAATCTTTGTCTAATTGTTCTTATCCGTCTACAATGCTTTAAGTAATCAGAAATAAACAAAGCATCTTCCCCTAATTTTAGGGTCGTATCAAATTTAATATTATTATCAATTAAAATTTCTCTTTTAAAGAGTTTATTTACAGAAAAATTAGTATATTGAACATAATTATACATACTTGGCTTAGATAAAAAGGATCTAATATCCATGTAGCCATCTGATACAGGGAACCACTGTTCATCAATGCTACAAACAACAAGATCTGCGTTTCTTATATTTTCCACCAAAGAATAGAGAAAATTATTTTCAACAAAGTCATCGGCATCGTGAAAAACAATATATTTTCCACAAGCAATCTCAATTCCTTTATTTCTAGCTGCTGACACCCCAAGATTTTCCTGTGTGAAGAACTTTATTCTTTTATCTTGAGAATATTCTTTTTCTAAATGAGAATAATCTTTTTTACTTCCATCATTAATAAGCAGCACTTCAAAATTTATAAAGCTTTGCTCTAGAATAGAATCTAGAGCCTTTCTTAGCATAAGATGAGGTGTATTGTAAAACGGTATTATAATAGATACATCGACTAACATATAATTACACTCCCTCAAAAATATTAATTTTTCTCTTTTTATCTCTAAGCGTTTGGATTTTGCCTACTATACTATATCCAAAGAAACCAACTTTTCTCAAAAACTTAACAGCCCCATTTTCTATACTATTATAATAATCAGGATAATTCTCTTTTAATTCTCTATCAAAGGCAATTAGCGCATCTTTATGCTCTTTAGTACCATTTAAGGCAAAAAAGAATATATATTGCCACTCACATACCCAATGTAATCTTTCTTTAAAAATCTTTTTAGTTCTCTCTGAAGTTATATTTTTCTTTTCATAATCTAACATTACCGATAACATTTTTAGATGATCTCGCCAATTTTTTCGAACGCCCTCTATGCTCATACTTTGACCATTTCTAGCTAATCGATAGTAGTAAATAGGTAATTCGTAATAGGAGAACGTCTTGCAAAACCCCATCACTTTCAACACAAATTCAACATCAGTGTAGAAACATTTCTCCGTGATAGTAACATGATTATTTTTTAAAATATCCAGTTTCACAGTTACAGTATGCATAGCAGGACAAAATAAAGGTATTTCAGATATTAAAATATCTTTTCTCCAAGGGATATCCCACCCTGAGGATAGTGTTCTTAAAATAGCTCCATTCTTATCGGAAAAAGTTGTGAAAGGAGAATGAATCAGATCTGCATTTGTATTTTTGAGATAAAGAACAAAGTCATCCAAATTCTCATGTGAGAAATAATCATCACCGTCTAATTGTTTAAAATACTTACCTGTGCCAATCTCAATTCCTTTGTTTAATGTTGACCCCCAACCACCATTTTCCTTTTTAACTAATTTAAAAGTATTAGGGTATCTTTCTTCATATCGTTTAGCTATCTCAGCAGTATCATCTTTAGAACCATCATCAACTATTAAGACTTCAAGCTCATCCTTATACATAGAATTAGTAAACGGTTCTAATGCCTCATCTAAATATTTAGAAACGTTATATGCAGCAATAGATACAGTTAAAATTTTTTGGTTCATTACGTCCTCACTTTAAATAGTTTTCAATATACCTATATGAAACTTTACAAAAAATAGCCATTATTATAATACTCAATATATTAATTGCCTTAAACTTAGCTAACTAATATTAGCTATTCTGAATATAGCGGAATCACATCTTCTGCCTTCCCCATTGCCTTTACGATACCTTTATCAATCCAAATAACATTCTGACAAAGCTCTTTTACCTGTTCAATAGAATGCGAAACAAATAAAAGTGTTGTTCCATCTGAAAGCATTTTCTCCATACGAAGCTTACATTTTTCTTGGAATGCTGCATCGCCCACAGCCAATACCTCATCTACAATCAAGATTTCTGGTTTCACAATCGTTGCAACAGCAAATCCAAGTCTCGCAGCCATACCTGATGAAAAGTTTTTAAGTGGTACATCTACAAAATCTTGCAGTTCCGCAAACTCAATAATCTCATCAAAATGTTGCGACATAAAAGCCTTTTTATGACCAAGTAATGCTCCATTAAGATAAATATTTTCTCTTGCAGTTAACTCACCATCAAACCCGGCCCCTAGCTCAATCAACGGTGCAATATTACCGTGTACTTCTACCGTACCTTTATAGGGTTTTAAAATACCACAAATTAACTTTAAAAGAGTAGACTTACCAGAACCATTGGTACCAATTAAACCCCAAGACTCACCTTTCTTCACTTCAAGATTAACGTCTTTTAATGCTAAAAACTCTTGGAACATAAGCTCCCCCTTTAGCATCTTAATCACATACTCTTTTAAGCCATTATATTGTTCGGTTGCTTTATTAAAACGCACCGTAGCATTAGTGACTTTAATTACTGTTTCTTTATTCATTAGATATATAAAATAAACTCGTCTTGTTTTTTATTAAAATACCAAGCCCCAAGGACAAGAACCAAAATAGCTGTACCAAAACCGATTAGAATCGAATCAGTCTGTGGAAATTTTGCATGTAAAACAATATCTCTAAATTGCTCGATATAGCCATACATTGGATTTGCATTTTTGTATAACTCTTGGTATTCCTCGGGAATAATAGATACAGGGTAAAATAGTGGAGTAAGGTACATCCACATTGAAATAAATACCCCCCACAAATATTGAACATCTCGGAAAAATACTGTTATCGCTGAAAGCCATAAACCTAGTCCGAGGCTAAAAATAAAAACCTCAAAAATAATTATTGGAAAAAATAAAAGATTCCAAGAAAACTCAGCATTAGTAAAAACCATAACTAGCAATAAAGCACCAAGTGAGAAAAGTAAATTTACTAATGAGCTTCCAACTTTAGAAACTGTGAAAATATACTTTGGCACATACGTTTTTTTAATCAAGGAAGCATTTCCTGTAATTGAAGAAACGGACATATTTGTTGCCTCAGTCATAAAACTAAAAAGAAATTGTCCCGAGATCAGATAAAGTGGAAAATTAGGAATGTCAAAACGAAATAGATTAGAAAAAATAACGACAAGAACCATCATTAACATTAATGGGTTCAAAATACTCCATAGATACCCCAAATAACTGCGGCGGTACTTGAGTTTTACATCTCTTATGATAAGTTGCTTTAAAAGTTCATCGAATGCATAAAATCGGCGAAATTTGCCTACAAATTTATTTAGCATAATCTAATCCTACCTGTAACCGAGTTTCGATTATACACGAATTAAATACAATATACACATACAAAAAGTGCGGTCAAAAATGACCGCACTTTTCTTGTTCAACAACTTGAATTCTGTCGTTTATCATTATGCATAATACATCTCAAACTCCACCGGATGTGGCGCCATATTCAAACGCTCAACTTCTTTGCGTTTAATGCCGATAAAGGCTTCCACAAATTCTTTGCTGAATACGTTGCCGTGGGTTAAGAATTCATAGTCTTTTTCTAATGAATTCAACGCTTCTTCTAATGAGCTTGCGACTGCAGGAATATCTTTTAATTCTTCCGGTGGAAGATCGTAAAGATTTTTATCCATTGCATCACCTGGGTGAATTTTGTTCACTACGCCATCAAGGCCCGCCATTAATAATGCAGCAAATGCAAGATATGGGTTTGCCATTGGATCTGGGAAACGCGCTTCAATACGGATTGCTTTCGGGCTAGTTACTGCCGGAATACGAATTGACGCAGAACGGTTACTTGCAGAGTAAGCCAACAATACTGGTGCTTCAAAACCTGGCACTAAACGTTTGTATGAGTTCGTACTTGGGTTAGTGAATGCATTTAATGCTTTAGCATGCTTAATAATACCGCCAATGTAATAAAGTGCGGTTTCAGAAAGACCTGCATATTTATCACCTTGGAAAATATTTTTACCGTCTTTGCTTAATGACATATTACAGTGCATGCCTGAACCATTATCACCCGTAATTGGTTTTGGCATAAAGCAAGCAGTTTTGCCGTGTTCTAAGGCAACGTTTTGAACCACATATTTGTAGATTTGTGTTTCATCTGCTTTTAAGGTTAAGCTGTTGAATTTCGTTGCAATTTCGTTTTGACCTGCTGTTGCCACTTCATGGTGGTGAGCTTCGATGACTAAGCCCATTTCTTCTAAAATTAAACACATTTCAGAACGAATATCATGTGCCGTATCAATTGGTGCCACCGCACAGTAACCGCCTTTTTTCAATGGACGATAAGCATTGTTACCACCTTCATATTTTTTGTTGGTGTTCCAAGCGGCTTCAATATCATCAATGGCGAAAGAAGCGCGGTTCATTGATACATCAAAGCGTACATCATCAAATAAGAAGAACTCAGGTTCTGGACCAAAGAATGCCTGATCTGCAACGCCTGTTGAACGCATATAGTTTTCTGCACGAATAGCGATTGAACGCGGATCACGATCATAGCTTTGCATGGTTGTTGGCTCATAAACGCTACAACGAATTGAAAGTGTTGGGATCTGCGCAAATGGATCGACTACTGCAGTCTCAGCGATTGGCATTAAAAGCATATCGGCTTTGTTAATGGTTTTCCAACCTTCAACAGAAGAGCCATCGAACATTTTGCCATCTTCAAACATATCTTCATCGACAAGGCTAACTGGGATGGAAACACCGTGTTCTTTACCTTTAATGTCGGTGAAACGAAGTAGCACGAACTTAATATCGTTCTCTTCGATCAGTTTGAATACGTTGGCAATTGCATTTGCATTAGGCATAAGGAGTCCTCTATTTTGCTATGTATATAATCTTTATAAAAATTAAAAAAGCATTATAACGCAATCGCTTGCCTTTTTCATAAGATTTATTTTATCCCATGGCATAGCAGAGCAGCGAAATATCGTGTATAATTTTTGCCCTTTCGAGATTCTCGTAGAGTGGGTTTACTCACTAATTCAAACTACTTGGACTATTCGGTGGCATAAAAATTCCACCCTACAAAACTTAAACTTTAAGAACGTAATAAATGAAAAACGACATTGATATTAATAAATTGCGCAATATCGCAATTATCGCTCACGTTGACCATGGTAAAACCACCCTCGTTGACAAACTCCTTCAACAATCCGGTACATTTGAATCAACTCGTGGTGATGTTGATGAACGCGTAATGGACTCAAACGATCTTGAAAAAGAACGTGGCATTACCATTCTTGCAAAAAATACTGCAATTAACTGGAATGGCTATCGCATTAACATCGTAGATACTCCAGGACATGCGGACTTCGGTGGTGAAGTAGAACGTGTGCTTTCTATGGTGGATTCTGTACTTTTAGTGGTAGATGCTTTTGATGGCCCAATGCCACAAACACGCTTCGTGACCCAAAAAGCCTTTGCTCATGGTTTAAAACCAATCGTAGTTATCAACAAAGTTGACCGTCCAGGCGCACGTCCTGATTGGGTTGTGGATCAAGTATTCGATTTATTCGTTAACCTTGGTGCAACCGATGAGCAATTAGACTTCCCAATTATCTATGCTTCAGCATTAAATGGTGTCGCGGGGCTTGAACACGAAGAATTAGCGGAAGATATGACGCCGTTATTTGAAGCGATCGTTCAACACGTTGAACCACCAAAAGTGGAACTTGATGCCCCATTCCAAATGCAAATCTCACAATTAGACTATAACAGCTATGTGGGTGTTATCGGTATCGGTCGTATCAAACGTGGTGCAATCAAACCAAATCAACCTGTAACGATTATTGATGGTGAAGGCAAAACTCGCCAAGGCCGTGTGGGTCAAGTATTAGGTCACCTTGGTTTACAACGTTATGAAGAAGATGTTGCTTACGCAGGCGATATCATCGCGATTACTGGTTTAGGTGAATTAAATATCTCGGATACTATTTGTGATATCAACGCCGTTGAAGCCTTACCTTCATTAACCGTTGATGAACCAACCGTAACCATGTTCTTCTGTGTAAACACTTCTCCGTTTGCGGGTCAAGAAGGTAAATATGTGACTTCTCGTCAAATTCTTGAACGTTTAAACAAAGAGTTAGTTCACAACGTGGCATTACGCGTAGAAGAAACACCAAACCCAGATGAATTCCGTGTTTCTGGCCGTGGTGAATTACACCTTTCTGTATTAATTGAAAATATGCGTCGTGAAGGTTACGAACTTGCGGTTTCTCGTCCTAAAGTAATCTACCGTGAAATCAACGGCAAAAAACAAGAGCCTTACGAACAAGTGACTATCGACGTAGAAGAACAACACCAAGGTTCTGTCATGGAAGCATTAGGTATCCGTAAAGGTGAAGTTCGCGATATGATGCCGGATGGCAAAGGTCGTGTACGTTTAGAATACATCATCCCAAGCCGTGGCTTGATCGGTTTCCGTGGTGAATTCATGACTATGACGTCAGGTACCGGTTTACTTTACTCTAGTTTCGATCACTACGATGACATCAAACCAGGTGAAATCGGCCAACGTAAAAACGGTGTATTAATTTCTAACGCAACGGGTAAAGCATTAGCTTATGCACTGTTCGGTTTACAAGAGCGTGGTAAATTAATGATCGAAGCTAACGTAGAAGTTTACGAAGGTCAAATTATCGGTATTCACAGCCGCACAAACGACTTAACCGTAAACTGTTTACAAGGTAAAAAACTCACCAATATGCGTGCATCGGGTAAAGATGATGCCATCGTATTAACTACACCGGTGAAATTCTCCCTTGAACAAGCCATCGAGTTTATCGATGATGACGAGTTAGTGGAAGTGACACCAGAATCGATCCGTATCCGTAAAAAACTCTTAACGGAAAACGATCGTAAACGTGCAAACCGTACGACAACCAGTACGAGTACTCACTAATTAAAAACGTGCGGAAATTTGACCGCACTTTTAAACAAACAAAAGGCGAACATGATGTTCGCCTTTTTATTTCATGATTAAAACTAGCCTAATCTGACTTTCTCGCCACCGAATTCATCGAGTAAGTTTTCTGTCAGTTTAGATAAAATACCCGTCATTAATACAAAATCAGCATCAAAGCGTTGCGCATAATCTTCTTTTAAAATATCCGCATTTTTCTCACGCACGGCATCAGCAAATTTCAAACGTTTGAGCGTGCAATCTTCATTAAATACAAAAATCAGCGTATCTTCCCATTCTAATGCGAGATTGCTCACCACTTTTTTGCCATCTTGTAAAAGCGCGAGAATCTCTTCATTTTCTAAAGGCTGTTTCTTACAACGGATCACACTGTCTTCTTGGCTTCCACGCAATTCAGCCTCTTCTAATGCCACCAACCAATGCGGGATTTTTTCCTGCACAATCCAATCGGTTAAAATAGTCGAAGGTTCATTCGCAAAAGCCAACGGTACAACCGGTAACGAACCGAGGGATTTACGCAATAATGCTAAGGCATCTTCTGCACGTTTACTGGATGCCGCATCGACATGCACAAGGTTGTTCTCCGTATCAATCCATACATAAGTTTGCTGATTTTTAGTAAATGCGCGTGGCAATAAATTCATCACCACATCATCTTTTAACGTTTGTTTTTCCGTTTTCTTCAATTTACGGTTTTCTTTTTGCTCAAGGCTTTCAATGCGTTCATCTAATTCACGTTTTACCACATTAGCCGGCAACATTTTCTCTTCTTTTTTCGCAACCAATAAAATGTGTTTACCTACAGAAAAATGCAATAATTCGCTGCCTTTCAAGGGATTCGTCCAACCAAATTTACTTTGATCTTGTGAACCACAAGGATGAAATTCACAATCTGACAATTGGCGTTGTAATTCATTAAGCTCCCAATCTAAGGGCTTAGTCAGCCTATATGACACTAAATTTTTAAACCACATCGTAACACTTCCTTCATAATAGGGTAAAATACGCGACATTGTAGCCCATAAACTCACGGGAAAAAATGATGCAACAGAAATTAATTGCCTTCATCGGTGGTGGCAATATGGCACAAGCGATTGTGTTAGGCCTATTAAAACAAGGTTATCCAGCCAATAAAATTATTGTGAATGATCCTAATGAAGAGAAACGTGCTTTTTTTGCTCAATATGGCGTCGCGGTTTCTACGGATAACAATCAATCCATCAAACAATCTCAAGTAGTTTTATTTGCCGTTAAACCGCAAGTCCTTGCTGATGTTTGCAAGCCATTAAGTGCGGTTGATTTTTCTGATAAATTAATCATTTCTATTGCTGCGGGTATTTCGACTGCTCGATTGGCCGAACTCATTCCAACAGCAAAATCCATTGTTCGTGTGATGCCAAACACCCCTGCATTAGTGGGTGAAGGTATGGCTGGCTTATTTGCTGATAAAAACACACCTGAAATTGACCGCACTTTTGCGGAAGATTTACTTTCAGCTGTAGGGAAAACCACTTGGGTGACAAATGAAGATCACATGCATGCAGTCACCGCTGCGTCTGGCAGTAGCCCAGCTTACTTCTTCCAATTTTTAGAAGCCATGCAACAAGGCTTAATGGAAATGGGATTAGATGAAAACCAATCTCGTGAGTTGGTACAACAAGCCATGTTAGGCTCGGCGAAGCTGGTGATTGAAAATCCACAAACTGCGCTTTCCACTTTACGAGAAAATGTCACCTCAAAAGGCGGTACTACCGCAGCCGCGTTGAATGTGTTCAATCAACATCAATTTAACAACATCATTAAACAAGCGATGCAAGCCTGTGTGGCACGCTCACAAGAAATGGAAAAATTATTCTAATGCAAGTTCGTCCTTTTACTTGGCTCGCCTTGAGCTTTTTTGGCTACTACTGTGCCTACGGTGTGTTTCTTCCTCTTTTCCCGGCATGGTTGAAAACGCAATCTTATAGCGAAGAAAGCATCGGCTTATTGCTCGCCTGTGCCTACATTTTCCGTTTTAGTGGCGGTATTTTATTTTCCGGCTTAATCAAACGCGTTTCCCTCTTAGTAAATGGCTTACGTTATTTAGGTGTGGCCAGTGCCATTACGATGGCGTTAATTGGACTGATGTCGCACAATTTCTGGCTATTGTTTATTGGACTTGCGTTGTATTCCATGGTGAATGCGGCCGGTATGCCGATTGGTGATAGCCTTGCCAGTACATGGCAACAACAAATTCATTTAGATTATGGCAAAGCGCGCTTAATTGGTTCCTTTGCGTTTGTTGTTGGTGTGATGGTATTCGGGTATTTTGTTGGACTCGTGGGTGAGCAATATATTACTTGGATGATCACAGGCATACTCGTTTTTTACTGTATTGTGCAATTACTTCATCCGAACCCAATGCCGCAGGATGAACCTCAAAGTGCGGTTGAAAATTCCGTTGGATTTTTAGACTTACTGAAAAATAAAACGACCCTTCGTTTGTTTGTTGCGATTTCACTCATTCAAGGATCGCATGCAGCTTATTACTCATATAGCACTATTTTTTGGACAAATCATGGCCACTCCGTTTCCGATGCGGGTTTATTTTGGGGAATCAGTGTATTAGCTGAAATCGTGGTCTTTTTCTTCTCCACTCGATTATTCAAAAACTGGAGCATTACAGCCCTTTTCTATCTCACCGGTATTGCGGCTATCGTGCGTTGGCTCGCTTTCGGTTATGCCGATACCTTTGTTGAGATTGTCTTACTGCAATGTTTTCACAGTCTTACTTATGTCGTTGGCCATTACGCGACCGTGCGTTACATCACCACTCAACCACAAACCCATATTGCGAAATTACAAGGCTTATACAATGCCTTGGCGGGATGTGCAGCCATTGCGATTTTCACTGCACTTTCTGGCGTACTTTATCCAATTTCGCCAGTTTATGCCTTTAGTTTAATGGCTGCCTTTGCCTTCATTGGCTTATTTATCACTCCGCGTGGTGTGAAAGCCTTTTTGGTACATAGAGTGTAAACATGAATAATCTCACGCTAGTCGATTTATTCTTGAATGAATATTGGATCGAAAAAGGATTGTCTGAAAACACCGTGCAGTCTTATCGTCTCGATTTGACCGCACTTTGTGATTGGTTGGATAAACAAAATTTATCTCTCGAAACTCTCGAACCCTTAGATCTTCAACAATTTTTAGGCAGCCGTTTAGAGCAAGGTTACAAAGCCACGAGCACTGCACGAATGTTAAGTGCGATGCGGAAATTATTCCAATATTTATATCGTGAAAAGTATCGTACAGATGATCCGAGCGCCGTACTGAGCTCACCTAAATTACCAAGCCGTTTGCCTAAGTATTTAACCGAGCAACAAGTCACGGATTTATTAAATACGCCAGATGTCGAAATTCCGCTCGAGTTACGCGACAAAGCTATGTTGGAATTGCTATACGCCACTGGATTACGTGTCACGGAATTGGTCACGCTCACTATTGAGAATATGAATTTACAACAAGGTGTCGTGCGTGTGATTGGTAAAGGTAATAAAGAGCGTATTGTACCAATGGGAGAAGAAGCCGCGTTTTGGGTGCGACAATTCGTACTTTACGGTCGCCCTATTTTGCTCAATGGACAAAGTTCAGATGTAGTTTTTCCCAGTCAACGAGCTCAGCAAATGACTCGACAAACCTTTTGGCATCGTATAAAGCATTATGCCGTGTTAGCAGGAATCGATACAGATGCGCTTTCGCCACACGTTCTCCGTCATGCCTTTGCGACACATTTGGTGAATCATGGAGCGGATCTCCGCGTTGTACAAATGCTCCTCGGACACAGCGATCTCTCTACTACACAAATCTATACTCACGTGGCTAAAGAACGCTTGAAACACCTTCATGAAAGATTCCATCCACGGGGATAAAATAAAAAAGTGCGGTCAAATTTATCGTTATTTTTGACCGCACTTTAGTATGAAAAGCTTATTTTAATGACAACAATCTTGCCACATTTTGAGCTGTTGAGATTAAATTCTGCTCGCCCTGTTTGAGAATTGTCGGTAAATCGCCCAGATTACGAATAATTGGAAACACTGCATCAATGCCATGTTCATACACCACTTCATAATCCTCACGCAAACAACCTACAATCGCAATGACAGGCTTATTGAATTGTTTCGCCGTGCGCGCCACACCGATTGGAGTCTTACCTAAGATACTTTGCGCATCCATACGGCCTTCACCAGTAATCACCAAATCAGCATCTTTAACTTGCTCAGCGAGTTTCAAATTATCTAACACGATCTGCACACCAGCTTTCAGTTGCACATTAGGTAAGAGCAATAAGCCACCGCCCATACCACCTGCCGCACCCGCACCTGGTTGCTCTTTAATTTGTTTACCACAATCCCGCACGGCAATTTCGGCAAAATGGGCTAATGCAGCATCGAGTTCCTTCACCATCTCAGGCGTCGCACCTTTTTGCGGGCCAAAAATCGCAGAGGCACCTCGTTCACCACAAAGTGGATTATTCACATCACAAGCCACTTCGATTTGTACGTGTTGCAATCGAGGATCTAAATCAACCAGTTGAATTTCAGCAAGATTAGATAATGCTGCACCACCAAAGCCAATGGATTGACCATTTTTATCCAATAAACGTAAGCCTAATGCTTGCAGCATACCCGCACCACCGTCATTTGTGGCACTCCCGCCAATCCCTAAAATGATGTGTTGAACACCAAGGTTAAGAGCTTGCTTAATCAGCTCCCCTGTGCCAAAACTGGTGGTTTGACAAGGATTGCGTTTATCCATCGGGACAAGATGCAATCCCGATGCTGCCGCCATTTCAATAATCGCCGTTTTACCATCGCCCGATAAACCGAAAAAGCTTTTTACTTGGTTGCCTAACGGTGCAGTGACTTCTGCCTCAATTAAGCGACCTTGAGTGGCATCTACCAAGGATTGCACGGTACCTTCACCACCATCTGCCATTGGTAATTTCACATATTCGGCATTCGGGAAAATACGTTTAAAACCTGTTTCAATCGCATTAGCCACTTCAAGTGCGGTTAAACTTTCTTTAAATGAATCAGGCGCAATGACAATTTTCATATTCTCTCCTTAAACTAACTAAATACACCAAAAATTAAGGTGGATACAATGGTCATAATTAACCCGACTGCACTTTCATAAGGAATCAATTTTAAGCGTTCTTTCATGTCCATATTTACGCTACCACCAGTTGCATGGAAGAAAGAACCATGTGGCATATGATCGAAAACTGTCGCCCCCGCATGAATCATCGCGGCACCTGCCAGACTACTCACCCCCAACTCTAATAGCGTTGAACTAAACACATTCGAAGCAACAGCAGTACCTGCAGTTGTTGATGCCGTAGCAAGCGACATGAGTGCGCCTGAAATTGGCGCAAGGATATAAGAAGGTAAACCCGAATGTTTTAAGCCTTCAATGAGCACATCTTTCATACCGGAATTGGCAATAATACCGGCTAAAGCTCCCGTACCAAGTAGCATAATCGCCACCGGAGCCATTTTCCCTAAACCGCTAATCGCATAGTTATTGGCGTGGCGAAGCTTGCCCATACATAATGCGCCAATCAGACCACCAAGTGGTAACGCGATTAAAGGATCGACTTTAATATCAGCTAACGGACGAAGTGCCAGTAAGAAGATCGCAACCAAAGGTGCCACAAGTGCGGTCAAAAATGAGGGTAGATTCTGTGTTTCTACTGCGACAACCTCTTGGGATGAAACGCGCGAACCTTTGTTTCTTAAACGTTTTGCTAAAAAATACGTCAATATTAAGCCAAAAATAGCGGGGATAATCCCTGCCATCATCACTGACGTTAAAGGAAGATGAAATGTGTCTGCCGCCGCGATTGCATTGGGATTAGGTGACATTAAGTTTCCTGCTTTTCCCCCACCAATCATCGCTAAGAGAATAGCGGGTTTTGATAAGTCAGTACGACGAGCAAGTGCTAAGGCGATTGGAGAGACCGTAATCACGGCAACATCAATAAATACACCAACGGCGGTTAAAATTAATGTAGCCAACGCTAACGCTAATAATGCTCTTGTTTCACCTAACTTGTTTGTAATGGTTTCAGCAATGGTATTAGCCGCACCGGATTCAATCAGTACTCCCGCCAATACCCCTGCTGCCAGAATTCGCATGACTGCGGTAGTGATACCTTGAGCGCCACCGATCATGAGACTCACGGTTTGAGATAAATCAGCGCCACCAACTAATCCCCCTACTAAAGCCCCGACTAACATACCATAGGCTGGTGAGACTTTTTTCAAAATAAGGAAAATAGCGACGATGAGTGCAATAAGCGCACCTAAGGCTGAGACTGTTGGCATAGCGTCCTCCTGTTGATATGAATATGCAAAAATCTTTCTTATTTATATCAGCAAAAGTAGAGGAATAAAATCTTGTCCGACTTTCACCTACAAAAACGGCTTATGTAAAACACATAAGCCGTTTTTGTTACTGAAAATTGACCGCACTTTAGAAAAATAAAATACTTCCCCAAACCACGACAACAATGCAAAGAGCGATGAATACCGCTGCCGAACCTTGGTCTTTGGCTCTCCCTGAAAGTTCATGGCGTTCTGTGCCAATACGATCCACCACCGCTTCAACTGCACTATTTAACAGTTCCACTGCCATCACAAGTAAAACCGATGAAATCATCAAGGCAATTTCAATTTTAGTGTCACCCAGCCAAAAGGCGAGCGGAATCATAATACACGCAAGAAAACATTCGTGGCGAAATGCGGTTTCATTTTTGAATGCGCTTTTTAAGCCTTGCAAAGAATATTTTGTAGAGTTAATTAAATGGGTTAATCCCGTGGTTTTATACATAAAAGTTCCTATGTTGTAATCTATAAACGTTTTGCTTCGATAACGTCGTCTAACTTCGCTAATCTGGCCAGTATTTTACTTAAACTTTCAACATTTTTCAGTTCAATTTCCATATCCATCGTTGCCACTTGTTTTTTTGTATCCGCACGGCTTGAAACACCTAGCACACTGACTTTTTCATTCGCCAGCACAGTCGTAAT
>JABZOY010000099.1:4220-6131 GCA_015255025.1 Haemophilus sp. | reverse complement strand
ATTCTTCACTTGAGGTAAGCAAATTTGAATTTCATCTTTAATTAAAGGGAAATGGGTACAGCCTAAACAAATCGTATCTAAATTCTCTATTAATGCCCAGGGACTTAATTCATTTTTCAATGCAATCAAATCAACCGATTTCCCTTGGATTTTATGCTCCGCGATTTCAACCAATTTAGTGGAGCCTAATCGTTCAACTATACAATGGGTGGCAAACTGATGGATAAGATCATTAACATAAGGGCGTTTAACCGTGCCCTTTGTCGCCAATAGACCAATATGTTTCGTTTGTGAGATTTCTGCTGCTGGCTTAATGGCTGGCACGGTGCCTACAATCGGAATAGAAAATTGTTCACGTAAAGGCGGTAACACCACCGTACTCGCGGTATTACAAGCAATCACAATGGCATCAAGTGGATAATCCTGATTAATTTTTTTACAAATATCCAATGTTCGCTGAATGATTGTTTCTTCTGATTTTTCTGAATAAGGAAAACCTGCATTGTCAAAGCAATACAAATAATGGTTATCTGGCATCAGCTTTTTCGCTTCTCGATAAACGCTTAAGCCCCCCATTCCAGAATCAAAGAAAAGTACCGTTGATTTATTCATTTATAAAACTCTTTCAAAAATAACCGCACTTTAGGCATTCGAATAAATTTCTCGATTATTTAGCCAACGGCGGATTAAACTTTCTGCCACATCCGGATATTTTACAATTAATGCCTTAGCATAATGTTGAACGGTTGGAATCATTTTACGATCGCGCATTAAATTCGCCACCTTAAATTCGGCGATCCCTGTCTGCTTAGTGCCCAATACCTCACCCGGGCCGCGAATTTCTAAATCTTTTTCCGAAATCACAAAGCCATCTTGGCTATCGCGTAGTACCTGTAAACGTTTTTGCGACACTTTACCCAATGGCGGTTTATACATTAGGACACAAAAAGAAGCAGTGCTGCCACGTCCTACTCGCCCACGTAACTGATGGAGTTGTGATAAACCTAAGCGCTCAGCATTTTCAATGATCATGAGACTGGCATTCGGCACATCTACGCCCACTTCGATTACGGTTGTGGCCACAAGCAAATCGAGTTCTGCATTTTTAAAGGCCGCCATAATATCTTGTTTTTCTTGCGGTTTCATTCGCCCATGTACAAGACCAATTTTAAGCATCGGCAACGCTTTCGTTAAATCTTCCCAAATAGCCTCGGCTGCTTGCGCCTCTAACACTTCAGATTCATCAATTAACGTACAAACCCAATAAGCCTGGCGTTTTTCATTAATACAGGCATTTTTTACTCGAGCAACGATTTCATCACGACGCTCTTCTGAAATAACAACTGTCGTAATCGGCGTTCTACCTGGTGGCAATTCGTCAATAATCGACGTATCGAGATCGGCATAAACCGTCATCGCTAACGTTCTCGGGATTGGTGTTGCTGTCATAATCAGTTGATGGGGATAAAATCCTGCTTTTTCGCCTTTTTCTCGTAACATTAAACGTTGATGTACGCCAAAGCGATGTTGTTCATCAATAATTACCAAGGCTAAATCGGCAAATTCTACTTCTTCTTGGAACAAAGCATGCGTACCCACCACCATTTGTACCGCACAGGACTTAATTTTTTCCAGTTCGGCTTGGCGAGCTTTCCCTTTCACCTTACCCGCTAACCAGCCAACTTCAATACCGAAAGGCTCTAACCAACGGCGGAAATTATTCGCATGCTGTTCCGCTAAAATCTCTGTTGGTGCCATTAAAGCCACTTGTTTGCCATTATCAATCGCTAATAAGGCAGCTAAGGCTGCAACTAACGTTTTCCCTGAACCCACATCACCTTGAACAAGTCGCATCATTGGATAATCTTTCGCTAAATCCTGTTCAATATCTGCCACCACTCTATTTTGAGC
>JABZOY010000099.1:0-4210 GCA_015255025.1 Haemophilus sp. | reverse complement strand
AACCGCACTTTTTGCATCGCAAGATTATGCGCAAGAAGCTCTTCAAAGATAAGTCGTTGCTGTGCGGGATGTTGTCCTTTCTCCAAAATATCTAATGAGATATCTGGCGGCGGACGATGCAAAAATTGAATAGCATCCTTTAAACTAAAAGGATGCGGATTAAATTCATTAGGTAAAATTTCCGTTAATTGGATTTTATCGAGTAAAGCCAATGCTTGATCGGTTAGCTTACGTAATGAATTTTGTTTTAAACCTTCCGTTGTGGAATAAATAGGCGTGAGCGTTTCCTCTAAAATCAATGGCGCATTATCCCGTATAATTTGATACTCAGGATGATGAATTTCCGCCATAAAACGCCCACGTTTAATTTCACCAAACGCTTTGACGCGCGTACCAATCTGAAAACTATTTTTCATCCCTGCATTAAAATTAAAGAAACGAAGCATAATCTTGCTCGTTCCATCCGAGAGACTTACAGTTAAAATAGGACGGCGCCCAAAGGCAACTTCACAAGTTTGGACAACTCCTTCAATGGTGGCATATTGTTCAGGGCGAAGATCGGCAATAGGCGTAATTCTCGTGCGATCTTCATAACGGATAGGTAAATGAAAAAGCAAGTCTTGGAGATTATGAATTCCAAGGCGGCTTAATTTATCAGAGATTGCTGCACCTACACCCGATAAAGTGGTTAGAGGAACGGCATCGAGAAGTTGTGTGCTCATTATGCTTCATTAATATTGCGCTTCAAACGAATCACACTGGTAATTTGTTTGATTTTTCGCATAATGTTTTCTAAATGATAGATATCTCTTGCGCCGACTTGGATAATGACTAATAGCACATTATTCTCTAATTCTTCTGTCCAAATACTTTGAATATTACTTTCGCAAGTCGTGACGGCTGTCATGAGGCTACCTAATGCATTTTGCTCATTAAGCATTTCAATGTGTAATTCAGCATCAAAATTGACCACACTTTCAGCCTCTTCCCATTTTGCGGCAGTAAAATCTTTCGTATTACTTGATGCTAAATTCGAACAAGCTTGATGATGAACAACCACACCTTTCTTCGCGGTACTTAATGCCACGATCGGATCTCCCGGAATTGGATGACAACATTGAGCGAAAGATGCTTTCATTTCACCATCTCGGCTCAATGTTAGTGTGCTTTGCGTATTTTCAGAAACACCATCCACATCAATTTCAATAGCTTCATCCATTAATTGGTGAGCAATAACGCTCGACATTTGATTGCCCACACCAATTTCCTCAAAAAGCTCATTAAGGCTTGAGAGATTCAATTCATTCAATACTGCTTGGATTTTCTCTTCAGAAACTTCAGAGAGATAATGTGGTTTCAAAGCCATTTCCAACTGTTTTTTACCCGTTTGAACGGCATCATCTGCACGCAATAATTTTAAGAAATGACGAATACGAGTTCTTGCGCGAGCGGTCACTACAAAGTTTAACCAGCTAACGCTTGGATGAGTATTTTCACTGGTCACAATCTCAACGGTTTGACCAGATTCTAAAGCTTGTGATAATGGATAAGGTTTATGCTCTACTACTGCCGCAACACAATGATTTCCCACATCAGAATGCACTGCATAAGCAAAATCAACAGCGGTTGCACCCATTGGTAATTCAACGATACGACCTTTCGGCGTAAAGACATAGATTTCTTTCGGGAAAAACTCAGATTTTACGTTCTCAATAAACTCAAAGGAGTTACTCACGTTTTGTTGAATATCCACTAAGCTTTGCAACCAACGTTGCGCACGCACTTGAGCGGTGGTGCTATCGTTTTTACCACCTTCTTTATACACCCAATGGGCGGTAATTCCCATTTCGGCAACCTGTTCCATCTCTTCAGTTTGCAAGTGAACTTCCACAGGCACCCCATGAGGACCAATCATTGAGGTTTGTAGCGCTTGGTAGCCATTTGCACGTGGCACAGCAATATAATCTTTCACCTTGCCTGGGCGAGGTTTATACAAACTATGCATTTGCCCCAATCCGCGATAACAATCATCAACTGAATTCACAATGACACGGAAAGCATAAATATCCATAATTGAATGGAATTTCTGATCTTTCATGCGCATTTTTTGGTAGATTTTATAGAGATGTTTTTCACGTCCCCAAATACGACTTGGAATACCCGCATCCTCAAGGCGTTGCGAAATATCATTAGAAATGCGTTGGATCAATTCTTGACGGGAACCACGTGCCTGTTCGACGAATTTTTTAAGCACTTCATAACGGCGAGGATGCATTGCTTCAAAAGATAAATCTTCTAATTCATTCTTGATATGCTCGATACCTAAACGGTGAGCTAATGGACAGTAAATCTCTAGGGTTTCTTTTGCAATGCGACGACGTTTATCTGGACGTAATGCTCCCAGTGTTCGCATATTATGGGTACGGTCAGCCAGTTTGATTAAGACAACACGAATATCTCGAGTCATCGCTAAAATCATTTTTCGGAAGTTTTCAACCTGTGCTTCTTGGCGGGTACGGAATTTCAATTTATCCAGTTTAGATACGCCATCTACAATTTCGGCTACGCTAGCGCCAAACTCATCTTTTAATTGGGATTCGGTATAAGGGGTATCTTCGATAACATCATGCAATAATGCAGCCATGATTGCTTCATGGTCTAAATGCATTTCCGCAATAATTGAAGCTACTGCAACAGGGTGAGTAATGTAAGGTTCGCCGCTTGAGCGAAATTGTCCTTCGTGAGCATCTCGCGCAATGACGAATGCACGTTTGATTAATTCAATTTTATCGGCGGGCAAATACCCCTGAATAATTCGATCTAAATTGGCAAACAATTCCAAAGGACACCTGACTTTTTGTAGAGAGAAAGACTAGGCGGTCAAAATAAGCTTAATTTTGACCGCACTTTAATGAGATTATTCTGTGATTAACGCCACTGCTACTTCTTCATTACGTTGAGAAGCTGCTGCATCTAAATACTCTTTTGCATCCATGATTTCTTGGTTGATTAACCCTTTTTCGATTTCACGTAATGCAATGACAGTTGGTTTATCGTTATCTTCTGGCACTAACGGCTCACTTTGATGTAGCTCTAATTGTCTCGCACGACGAGCGGCGGTTAAAATTAAATCAAAACGGTTACCAATTTTTTCTACTGCATCTTGCACAGTCACTCGAGCCATGTTTTACTCCGATGTTAAAAATAATGTCTATAAAGAGAAATATTGTACTCAATTCAAGGTTGTTTTGCTAGTAGCTGGTGAATTAAGTCTGCATTTTCTGTTTGTTGATAAGCTTTAGTCAAACGTTCTGCCTGCAAAATACTTTGCAAATCAGCCAATGCCTGTTCAAAATTATCATTCACAATAACGTAATCATATTCATTATAATGGGAAATTTCACTGATTGCTTTTGACATTCGTTCAGCAATCACCTCTTTACTATCCTGTCTGCGTCCAATCAAACGACGTTCTAATTCAGGCAATGACGGTGGCAAAATAAAAATACTTTTTACAGAAGGTACCTTTTGACGAATTTGCTGCGCACCTTGCCAATCAATATCTAAAAACACATCAATGCCCTTAGCCAAGTTTTCTTCAATTGCTGGCAATGAAGTGCCGTAATAATTACCACCAAACACTTTTGCATATTCTAAGAAGTGGCCTTTTTCAATTAAGGTTTCAAATTCTTCTACTGAAACAAAATAATAATGCACACCATGACTTTCGCCTGGACGAGGAGAACGCGTTGTGTGTGAAATAGACACCATTTTTTTCGTGCCTTGATTTTTTTCTAATAACGCCGAAATTAATGATGACTTGCCCGCCCCACTTGGTGCAGAAAGAATATATAAATTACCTTGAGACATAATTGAAACCTCTTCTTGTTGTTTGTTTTTATTATACAAAAAGAAAATGAAAAGTGCGGTCAAATTTTCATTTGTTTTACCAAATTATTAAAAAGTGATCGAGATCACAAAAAAGTGGTATATACCCTTTTTTTTATTAAAATGCCCGTGCTATAATCCGAGAGAACTCGTTAGAGCAACGATTTTGTTTAACTTAAAAATAGAAGGTGAAAATCTTATGGCTATTAAAATTGGTATCAACGGTTTCGGCCGTATCGGTCGTATCGTATTCCGTGCAGCACAACATCGCGATGACATCGAAGTTGTAGGTATCAACGACTTAATCGACGTTGAATACATG
>JABZOY010000098.1:5501-6132 GCA_015255025.1 Haemophilus sp. | reverse complement strand
ATTATGATGCGTATGATTGCCTCTCTAGCTCGCGTGGACCAAACCAAAATTCGTACAGGCCAAAACTTGGAAGAAGCGGAATGGAGCAAAATTGCTAGCGTGTTTGGGATGTTTAAGCAAAAAAATAATCTTTATATCGATGATTCATCGGGTTTAACCCCAACAGAATTGCGTTCTCGCGCGCGTCGTGTGTATCGCGAAAATGGTGGCTTGAGCATGATTATGGTGGATTATCTTCAATTAATGCGCGCGCCCGCATTTTCAGATAACCGTACCTTAGAGATCGCCGAGATTTCCCGTTCTTTAAAAGCATTAGCGAAAGAATTAGAAGTCCCGGTTATTGCACTTTCCCAGCTTAACCGTACTTTGGAACAACGTGCAGATAAACGTCCGGTAAACTCAGACTTGCGTGAATCTGGCTCTATTGAGCAGGATGCTGATTTGATTATGTTTATTTATCGTGACGAAGTGTATAACGATAATTCCGAAGATAAAGGGGTGGCTGAAATCATTATTGGTAAACAACGTAACGGTCCGATTGGTCGTGTACGTCTAGCATTTAACGGTCAATTCTCACGCTTTGATAACCTTGCCGAACAGCGTGAATACAGAGATGATTATTAGGCAAGAT
>JABZOY010000098.1:0-5491 GCA_015255025.1 Haemophilus sp. | reverse complement strand
AAAAAGCGCCACATAGCAAAATTATTGCCGTGGTAAAAGCAAACGCATATGGTCATGGCGTGGTATTTGTTTCATCTGCTTTAGAAAGCATGGTAGATTGCTTTGCCGTAGCGCGTTTAGAAGAGGCGTTATCGTTACGCTCTAACGGTATTATCAAACCGATCTTATTGTTAGAAGGCTTTTTTGATGAAAAAGATTTACCCATTATTGCGGTAAATAACATCGAAACGGTGGTACATAACCGTGAACAGCTTGAAGCATTAAAACGAGCTGTAGTACCAAGTCCAATCAAAGTCTGGTTGAAGATTGATACGGGGATGCACCGTTTAGGTGTGTCGCTTGATGAAGTGGACTATTTTTATCAAGAGCTGAAAAAACTCCCTCAAATTCAACCGCACTTAGGTTTTGTTAGTCATTTTAGCCGTGCTGATGAGCTGGATTCCGATTATACGCAAGTTCAGCTTGATCGTTTCCTTCAGGCGACAAAAGATAAAGGTGGAGAAAGAACCATTGCGGCATCGGGCGGGATTCTATTTTGGCCTGAAGCCCATTTAGATTGTATTCGACCAGGGATTATTATGTACGGCATCTCACCAACGGATACTGTCGGTGCTGAATTTGGTTTAATCCCCGTGATGAACTTAACTTCTTCATTGCTTGCGGTGCGTGAACATAAAAAAGGTGAACCTGTTGGCTATGGTGGCATTTGGACCAGTCCGAAAGATACCAAAATTGGTGTTGTCGCTATTGGATACGGTGATGGATATCCGCGTGATGTGCCAGAAGGCACGCCAGTTTATCTAAATGGTCGTATTGTTCCTATTGTCGGTCGCGTCTCAATGGATATGCTAACGGTAGACTTAGGCGCAGATAGCCAAGATAAAGTAGGTGATGAAGTGATTTTATGGGGTAAGGAATTACCAATTGAAACGGTAGCTAAATACAGTGGTATTTTAAGCTATGAATTGATTACAAAATTAACCCCTCGTGTTATAACAGAATATGTCGATTAATTGTTTTTGTAAGAAAGCAAAAATGTAAAGAATTCAATTTTTAAAAGGAAATATTCATGAAAAACATCAACCCAACCAATACACAAGCTTGGAAAGCACTTGAAACTCATCAATCTCAGCTGGCTAATACCACGATTGCTGATTTGTTCAAACAAGAACAAAATCGTTTTAACGATTATTCTTTAACTTTTGAAAATCAAATCTTAGTGGATTTTTCAAAAAATAAAATTAATCAAGAAACCCTCAAATTACTTCATCAATTAGCCAAAGAATCCGCATTAGATGAGGCTATCAATGCAATGTTTACAGGTGAAAAAATTAATCGCACAGAAAATCGTGCTGTATTACATACCGCACTTCGTAACCGTTCAAATACACCTGTCTATGTAGATGGCAAAGATGTGATGCCAGAAGTGAATGCAGTATTAGCAAAAATGAGCGCGTTCTGTGATCGTGTGATTTCAGGTGAGTGGAAAGGTTATACAGGAAAAGTGATTACTGATGTGGTGAATATTGGTATCGGTGGTTCAGACTTGGGGCCTTATATGGTGACTGAAGCGCTTCGTCCTTATAAAAATCACTTGAATATGCACTTTGTTTCAAATGTAGATGGTACACATATCGCTGAAACGTTGAAAAAAGTAAATCCTGAAACCACACTTTTCTTAGTCGCATCTAAAACCTTTACCACGCAAGAAACTATGACCAATGCGAATTCTGCACGTGATTGGTTATTGGCGGCAGCGAAAGATAGCAGCGCGGTGGCAAAACACTTTGCTGCACTTTCGACCAATGGTAAAGCGGTAGCAGAATTTGGTATTGATACAAACAATATGTTTGAATTCTGGGATTGGGTTGGTGGCCGTTATTCTTTATGGTCTGCAATCGGTCTTTCAATCGCACTTTCAATTGGCTTTGATAATTTTGAAGCACTATTAAGTGGTGCGCATGAAATGGATAAACATTTCCGTACTGCGCCATTAGAAAAAAATATTCCAGCGACATTAGCGTTAGTCGGTTTATGGAATACCAATTTCCTCGGTGCACAAACTGAGGCAATTTTACCTTATGACCAATATTTACACCGTTTTGCGGCTTATTTCCAACAAGGCAATATGGAATCAAACGGTAAATATGTCGATCGTAATGGCAATGTTATCCGTGATTATCAAACTGGCCCAATTATTTGGGGGGAACCGGGTACAAATGGTCAGCATGCGTTCTATCAATTGATTCATCAAGGTACGATGTTAATCCCTTGTGACTTTATCGCACCGGCACAAAGTCATAACCCATTAGGTGACCATCACAGCAAATTGTTATCAAACTTCTTTGCACAAACTGAAGCACTTGCTTTTGGTAAAACCAAGGAAGAAGTTGAAGCGGAGTTTGTGAAAGCCGGTAAATCGTTGGATGAGGTAAAAGACATTGTGCCATTTAAGGTCTTTACAGGTAATAAACCGACTAACTCTATTTTAGTGCAAAAAATTACACCATTTGTTCTTGGCGCATTAATTGCGATGTATGAACACAAAATTTTTACACAAGGTGTGATTTTCAATATCTTTAGTTTCGACCAATGGGGCGTGGAATTAGGTAAACAATTAGCAAATCGAATTCTTCCTGAATTGGCAGACAAAGAGAAAGTCTCAAACCATGATAGCTCAACAAATGGATTGATTAACCAATTCAAAGCATGGCGCTAAGATAGTGTAAAGTAAAAGTGCGGTCAAAATTGACCGCACTTTTTTATTTCTCATTAAACAGATTTGACTTTCCACATACAGACTATGCTGATAAAAATTAACGCCACAGCGACATAAAAAACAGAATTGTAATGCCAGATTTCTGCAATAATACCCGCAATAGGCCCACCAATAATCCAACTACTTTTTGCTGCATTACTGAATAGCGTAGTGGCTGTGCCCATTTTAGTCGGCATTAAATCTTGGAAATACACCATGCCAATGGTAGCAGTAA
Organism: Haemophilus sp.; assembly: GCA_015255025.1. Lineage (GTDB taxonomy): Bacteria > Pseudomonadota > Gammaproteobacteria > Enterobacterales > Pasteurellaceae > Haemophilus_D. Next base: position 2,498 of record JABZOY010000098.1, on the reverse strand, counting down.
TACCAATAAAAATCGCATTAAGCATTTGTAATCCGATAAGCTGCCAAGTTTGCTCAGCAAATAATAAGCTTGAATAGAAGGCGAGCCCTGAAACTAAAGCAATCATCATTAAGCGTTTTTTACTGAAGTATTTGGTAAGATAACCCGCTAATATCATCACGGGGATTTCCAATCCCGCAGCTGTCCCCATTAATGTTCCCGCCAGTTCTTTACCTAAATGTAACTCATTAATCACAAATAATGGCATATTAATGAGATACATGCTGTTACAGGTCCAAAGTAGTAGGTTAGAGATGAATAAGTAAATCACACTTTTTCTTGGTGGCGTATTGTCTAAAATCTCTTGATTTTTAACCGCACTTTGACGAGGAATTTTCGGCAATAATTTGCTGACGCCTGCACATAGTAAAAAGGCAGAACCCGCCACCAAATACATATAATCAAAGCCCCAGTTTAGCGCAATGAAAAAGGAAAGTGGCGGCCCCACAATCCAAGCGAGAGAGATTTGAGTTCGCATAATTGTGGTGAACATCACTGCTTCACGATGGCTACTTTCAGCATATTCTCTTGCTAAAGCAAAAGATTGCGGATTAGCGGATGAGCCCAATCCTAATAGTGTTGTACCGATAATAATCAACACATAATAATTTCGGCTATAAGCAAAAATCAGGCATCCAAGCACAGCAATCAAACAGCAAACAATCATTACTTTGCGACGATCATCTTGCTTATCAGAATATTTCGCCAGAATTTGGCTCAAGATAATGCCAATAATGGCATTGACGGAATAGAACAAGCCAACAAAAAAAGGTGAAACTTGAATCTCTTGAGAGAGATATAAACTCAAGGTCGGCGTTTGAAACGCAGAGGCAATCCCCGTTAAAAAGGCAATCAATAGAAAATTGAACGCCACAAGATTAGATGGTGTTGCGTTTTGTTGTTGAACAAACATAGTCATTACTTAATAAGAGAACATGGTTGGAAATAAACGTGCGGTTAATTTTAACCGCACTTGAGTTGATTATTTGTCATATTGAATTGCTGGTAAATAACCAATCATTAAATCCAATGGACGGCTACAGCTTATTGTATTTTCTCTGTTCTCAATGAAAAATCTTGATGTCATCGCTTTTTCACCCTGATTAAAGAAAATTTCAATAATTGAACGATCAAAGAAAATTTCGACAGTTTGCAGATTTTCAACTTCGCAGAAGCGTTTGGTATCGAATTTTTCCATTAAATCGGTTTGTTCGCTTTGACTGCGATCTAAACAAACCAAGCCATTTTCATAAGATAGACGCAGTGACTGTCCTTTTTCATTTTGGAAGAAGTTTAAGTCAAAAGCTTGGTTATTTACTTCAAATTTAAGATAGGCACGATCTAAATTAGCAATATTCTCTTTTTTATCGAGATGAAGTGCAGAAAGTGCGGTCAGATTTTCGTATATTTTATCAATCGGGCGTTGATAAATTTTCGAATCTTCTAAACGCAATTCTCTTGGCAAGGTTAAAGCTGAGTGCCATTTAAATTTGTCTGTTGGATAAGTTAAATCTGGCAAACCAATCCAACCGAAAAGTACTGCGTGGGTTTTATTATCCAAACCGCCGAAGGTTTGTGGAGCATAGAAATCAAAGCCTTGATCCAACTCACTAATATATTCTGCTTCAAAGGTTAAATCCGTTAATTTACCCACAGCATAAGTCGCATGATAATTGTTTTGGAATTGATGTTTTTCCCGATCTTTACCTTGTGGCGACCAAATAAAGACATCTTTATCACCGAGCTTCAATAGGTCAGGGCATTCCCACATAAACACGTTTGTATTGTCAAAAGCAGGTAAGGAAAGCTCACCTAATAAGCTAGGCGTACCTTCAAGATTATCCATTTCAAAAATAATGGCTGTTCCTGTGAGGTTTTCTCGCTGTGCGCCGCAGATAAAACGGATTTTGCCGTCTTCAGTAAAATACGGTTTAGGATCGCGAACATGCTCTGTATAACCTTCTGGTGCATTTTCAATTAATGGATGTTTGCTAAGCAATTTCCCAGTAAGATCGAAAATCGCTAAATTTTGATAAGGCACGCGTTGATTATCACTTTGACGACGGGTATTGCCTGTATAGAACATGGCCAATTTATCACCGACTTTCAAAGCACCTCCAGAATAGCATCCATGAGATTCAAAAAGCTCACAAGGAATCAGATCATCCGCTGATTGGTAATGTTGGAAGTCTTTCGTGATTAAATGCTTCCAATGTTTCATCCCGTGAATTGCATCGAATGGAAACCATTGGTAGAACAGATGATACTTTTCACCATCAAAAATCAGACCATTCGGGTCATTCATTAAGCCAGTTGGTGGGGCTATATGAAAGTGCGGTCGAAAATCGTTGTCTTTTTGCACGGTTTCAGCAATTTCTGTGAGTTCGCCTTTTTCTGCGGCTAGGATGCTTTTGTATTTGCCATTATTGAAAATAATCATCGTGATCGTGCCTCGTTAA
>JABZOY010000097.1:0-6143 GCA_015255025.1 Haemophilus sp. | reverse complement strand
ATGTAAACCGTGTTCATTACGAATCATAAATACGGCTTCAATGGCATCTGCTGGTAAACCTGTTTTGTCTTCGTGAATTTGTGGTGCGTGCTCACTGCTCACTTCAATGGTATCCGGTTCAGCCGGTGGCACAGCAGAGACAGCTTCACCAAGCCCACTCGCAATAATCTTACCTAAGGCTTCAATGGCTTGTTTCGCATCATCCCCTTCTGCCACAAAACGTAAGCGATGACCTTGAGTGACACCTAATGCCACAATTTTCATCAAGCTTTTTGCACTAACTGGTGCGGTTTCTCGAGTAAGATTTTGTACGGTAATCTTGGAGGCGAATTTTTTCATCTCATTAACAAGCACCGCACTTGGGCGAGCGTGTAAGCCATGTTCATTGCGAACAGTAAAGGTCCCAATCACTGCACCCGTAGCGATTTGACCTTCAGATTGAGCAGCTGCTGCAACTGGCACTTTACCACCATTAAGTGCGGTCAAAATTTGCTGCGTATTACCACTTAATAAAATATTTTGGACTTCATCATCCAATAAACGCGCTAATGTCTCATTGATTTGATCGTTAACCGCCGAAATCGTCAACACGCCTTTCACCGCTTTGCCATTATGACTAAAAATGGTTTTCGCACGACTGAATGCCAACGCATTTTTCACGTTACCTGATACGGCATCTGTAACCCATAAACCTTTACCTAGTGGCAGAGCAGAATTGGATACCACTTCAGAAACAAAGCTATTTTCAACCGCACTTTGCTGTTGTAATTTACCTGCATTGATGGCGGTAAGGGTGAGCAAACTTTGCGTTTCAATATCTAAACTTAATGTTTCTTCAGTCATGCTAAAAGAATCGCTTTCACCTAATAAAATCGCACGGAATTTTTCAACATCGGCTAATGTCGCTAACTGTACCGCAGTGTCTTCATCACCTAAAACATGCGTTAATTGACGAAGTAAAGCAAGATGCTCATCAGAACGGGCAGCAATACCAATCACAACATAAGCAATATTACCTTCTCCCCACTCAATACCTTGTGGAAATTGGAAAACTTGTACACCGGTTTTTTTCACCATTGAACGGGTTTCTAATGTACCGTGTGGAATTGCAATCCCATTGCCTAAAAAAGTGGAGGTTTGTTGTTCACGTCCAAGCATACCTTGCAAATAGCCTTGTTCAACATTGCCAGCTTGCTCTAACGCGCTTGCAGCCATTTCAATAGCTTGCAGCTTATTTGTTGCCGTAGCATTTAAATGAATGTTGCTTTCCGAAAGTTCTAACATTCTTGCTCCTTCACATTGATGATTTAAAAAAAGAAAAGCTGCTGATGAGGTCTCTCATCAACAGCTCAAATTGATTATTGGCCGGTACAGGCTTTGAGTAGCATTTCGCTACCTTGGGAAATGTAGGCGTCATTTTCACCGCGCTCTTTGCCTTTTTGCAAATCACGCATTGCATCGTAGATCCCTTGCGTCACACTTGGCGAATCCACTTTTTGCCAACAATTTGCACTTAAACGGCTGAAGTTAGTTTGTAATGCTTCTGCATGTAACACACCGCTATAGTAAGCATACACATCAGAGTCGTGCCCCCCCGTGTAGAGTTTATCTTGAATTTGTTTGATTGGCACAACGATGCGACCGAGATACCAGTCATTCGCACCACTTGCAAAATTATCCACAAAGAAATTTTTTGTTACACGATCTTTATAGGTTGCCACAGTGGCTTCATAAGCGGCGGCATAAGATTTTTGGTCGATTTTATCTTTATCTAAATCAATGACCTTTTTGTCTTTACCCATAAACGGAATATAAGAGGTCATATCTGAAATCGAAGAACAACCCGCAAGCATTACTGCAACAAAGAATATCGAGATTTTTTTAAACATTAAATTTTCCTTATTTATAGGCGGTTAAAACCGCTGTTAATTATACTTAGAATGGGGAGTTAAGCAAGGTAACACCTAGTACTACGCTGATTCTTTGCTCACTCCGCTGTCTTTGACAATCGAAACTAAAATTTGATCAATTTTGAAGTTTTCGGTATCAATGACTTCAAATTTATATTTATCGTATACGACAAAATCGGTTTTTTTCGGAATTTTGCGTAACATATACATCATAAAGCCACTAATAGTCTCGTAATTTTCTGAATCAGGGAAAGATTCAATATCCAAAACGCGCATCACATCTTCAAGTGGCGTTGCCCCATCAATCAACCAAGAGTTTTCATCGCGGCTAACGATTTGCTCTTCTTCGTTAGAAACCAATTCTCCCATCACAATACTCATCACATCGTTCAAGGTAATTAAGCCCATTACAAGCGCATATTCATTGACGATAATCGCAAAATCTTCCCCCGTAGATTTAAACAACTCCAATACTTCGTATAACGACAGCGTATCTGGGATAAATAACGCTTTGCGTAATAAACGGCTATCTGTTAAATCTACTACTTCTTGTTGAAGATAAAGCGTCAACAAAGTATGGGATTCCACATAACCTAAAATCTTGTCCAAACCATTATCACAGATCACTAATTTAGAATGAGAGTCAGCCGATAAGGTATTCAACACTTCCTGACGAGTAAAAGTGCGGTCTAAAAACACGATGTTTTCACGAGTCGTCATGGTTGAAGACACGGTACGCTCTTGCATTTCAAAGATGTTTTCAATCAAATAATGTTCTTGTGTTTTTAGTACGCCCGCTTCGGCACCAGCCTCCACAATCGCCACAATGTCTTCTGGAGTCATATTATCTTCGCGCTTAGTGGATATCCCCATTAAATGGAAGAAGATATTAGAAAGACCATCAAAAAACCATACAATAGGTTTTAAGAAGAAAATGAAGACTTGCATAATGCCAATAGTCCGTAACGCCACACCTTCAGGATTAATCAATGCGAGACGTTTCGGAATTAAATCGGCTAATAAAACAAATGTTGTGGTTACCATGAAAAAAGCAATCCAAGAGGAGGCTGGCTCAACCCATTCTGCCATAGTGTATTCATGTAAAAAACTCTGTAAGTGAAGACTAATGGTTGCTTCACCAATCACACCACCGAGTACGGCAACCATATTAAGTCCAATTTGTACTACAGTAATGAAACGCCCTGGCTGTTCCTGTAATTTTAAAACTTTCTCCGCTTTGATATTGCCTTCATTGGCCAACGTTTGTAGTTTAATGCGTCTTGCACCCGCGAGAGAAATCTCAGCTGATGACAAGATTGCACTGACAATAATTAATACGATTAAAATAAAAATCGCTGCAGATAAACTCATAATGTTCTCTTTATTGGCTTTAAAGTGCGGTCAATTTACCGCTGGTTTTTAGGTTAGGAATGTTATTATTAAATTGTGAGGGCGTTCTATGACGCCCCATATTTGAGAAACGCTAATTTTCGCTGTCGAACCAGCCACGTACAAATTGGATAGAAAGGAAAAGAGTAATTAATAAGAAAGCATAGAATACCCAAGATAAAATCGGATGGCTTGGTGTCACATCGCCACTGATTTCTTTCACTGCAACGGCATTGCGATATTCATCGAACATCGTCATCCGCCAACCGTAATACTTGATTTGCACTAATTTGTTTTCATTACCCAAGGCTTGAACTTGAGCCTGTAAGTTCGCTGAACCAAATTTAAAGTAGAATGGAAAACCCCAACGGGTATCTTCATTACGATACACCATGATTTTGCCATCATCATTTTGTGTATTGATAAAATACACATCGCGCGTTGGACCATCAGCCGGATTCGATTTTGTAATCGGGCCATCTTTATCCACACGTTTCACTTCCACACCGGTTACTCGCGTTACATCATAGTGTGGGAAAACGTAGTCTACCACCGCGAACATAAAGCCGTGGAAAACAAAGACTACTAAAAATAAAAAGTACTTAAAAAACTTACGCATAAAACTCCCTCATTTAAATCGATGATTTATTGTACATTAATTTTAAATAAACGCTCGAAGTTTTGTGTACTAATTTGTGCAAATTCTTCCATAGACAACCCTTTTAGCGCTGCCACATACTCACACACTTCACGTGTATAGGCAGGTTGGTTCTCTTTACCACGATAAGGTACAGGTGCTAAATAAGGCGAATCCGTTTCAACTAACAAACGATCTGCCGGCACATAACGAATAGCTTCACGAATACTTTCCGCATTTTTAAAGGTTATAATGCCTGAACAAGAAATATAAAACCCTAAATCAAGTGCCTTTTTCGCAAAATCCAAGGTTTCCGTAAAACAATGAATTAATCCACCGCACTTTTCTGCATGGTGCTCACGCAACATGGCAATGGTATCTTCTGGCGCTGAACGAGTATGAATAATCACGGGTTTATCCACTTCATTAGCAATTCTGATTTGATCCGCAAAAACCGTTTGCTGCAATGCCTTATTATCTGCACTGTAATAATAATCCAAACCAATTTCGCCAATTGCGATCACTTTTTTATCTTGGGATAAACGTAATAAACGATCGGCATCGTAAGGTTCTTCTTCAAGATCTAGTGGATGTACACCGCAAGCCAAAGACACATTCGGAAATTTTGCTAACTCAGGGTAAGCTTTTTCAAAACGGCTTAATGTTACGCCAATCGCCAATAAATGCTTCACATCTCGTGCTTGGGCTTTGGCCACAACATCAGCAATATCTTTGTGTAAATTTTCATAATCCAATGCATCTAAATGGCAATGGGAATCTACGATAAACATAATTTATTTAGTCCTTAAATACGTCGGTAATTAACTTTGTCAAACCATCTAGTAACATTAATTCCGTGTTAACGCCGTTGATAGTGAGTAAATCCGAGCGCACTTTTTGCATAATTTTATTTGCGGTTAATAACCCAAGCGCTGTTTGCTCGTCTGCAAATTGAGTTACACCTGTTTTAAGATCAAGTGTTTGCCAGCCACTTTGTATTTCGAGTTTGTATTTAATGGCATCGCTTAAAAACGCTAAAATCCAATCTACTTGCTGTACGGTGCGTTCTTTTTCAAAGAAAGGCAAAATTTCCAAAGGCGAACGACGACGATAAAACAGCCAAAATTGGCGTAGGAAATTCTTCCGTTGTTCAATTAATCCTTGCTGGAGGGTTTCCAATGCTAACAGCGGACGCCCCAAATTCATCGCAAGTGCGGTCAATAATTCTGATGTTTCTGCCTGAAATTGAGAAGAAAGCCAAGTTAAGGCTTCTGCTTCCGTTGGCAAAGGCACATTCCACACTTGGCAACGGCTGTAAATAGTCGCTAACAATGACGAAGATGGCTCTGTTTGCAACAAGAAATACGTGTTCGGACGAGGCTCTTCCAAGGTTTTGAGCAACGCATTCGCTGCTGCTTCCGTAAGACGTTCCGCATTTTGGATATACACTAATTTATTGCCGTTTTGTTGCGCGTGTTGGCTGACAACTTCATTAATCGCCCGTACCTGATCAACACCAATATCTCTGCCTTCTTGAGAGGCTAAAACATGAAAATCAGGGTGACTTTGCGCAGCCATTAGGTGACAAGCATGACAATGGCCACAAGGTGCATTATCTGGCGTTTGACACATAATGCGTTTTGTCAAAGCCTCAAACAAACCTTCTGCACCGAGGCCTTGATCAGCTTTAATCAATAATGCATGATGCCCCAAACCTTCGCTAAAAGTTTGGCTGATTTTGTTATAAGTGGGCACTAACCAAGGATAAAATTCGCTCATTTTGCTTGTGAAACCCACCAATTTTTGACCGCGCTTTGAATGTCTTCTTGTACTTGTGCCAAAGGCTGGCCAGCATTAATAATGGCGGCTTTCGGATTGTTTTGCACCAATTCCAAATAACGTTGGCGAGTACGATGGAAGAAATCAAGCCCTTGTTGTTCAATACGGTCTAATTCGCCTCGTCCTCTAGCACGTGCAAGCCCCTCTGCAGGATCAATATCTAAATACAGTACAAAATCGGGTTCAAAATCACCTAACACCATATTTTTTAAATTTGCCATCAGCGTTTGGTCAAACTGACGCCCACCACCTTGATAGGCCTGAGAAGACATATCGTGACGATCGCCAAGCACAATTTTTCCTTCTGCCAATGCTGGCTTAATCACATTTTCTACCAATTGAATTCGTGCCGCATAAAGCATTAATAA
>JABZOY010000096.1:0-6179 GCA_015255025.1 Haemophilus sp. | reverse complement strand
CTGCAGAGCCGATAACACCTAATTCCGCTTTTGAGTACAAGCCGGCTTGAATTAAACCAGGTTGTGCTAAGTCAAAGTTTGCACGTACAAAATAGTAAGCGGCATAACCAAAGAAGATCCCTGCAAACACTTGCCAACGTAAGCGTTTATACGTGGAATCAATTTTCTCCGCTGGAAGTTCCGCAATATGCGGAGCGGGTTTAAATGGTCCAAACATAATTTCTCTCCAATATCATTTTAATTATGAGTCCACCCCCATGATGGGGATAGCGTGCATGATAAAATAAAAATAGAAATTAAAAAGGGAAATAATTCAAAAATGTGATGCATTTCACAAAATATTTTTTAACAAATGAGCGAATTCGAAAATTGTGTGATCTGTCTCACAAAACAGCTTTCTTTTTCGCTCAAAATGTTGTGAATTTAACCGCTCTCTCATACAATAGCCATCGAATTTGTAACAGTTTTTACGTTTCTTTTTATTAATATTTTGGCTTTGGGGGTAACAATGGGATTATCGCCTAATATGTATCGTGATGTGGGTGATTTTTCACCTATCTCGACGGATGTGATTATCATTGGTGGCGGTGCGACAGGTGCGGGGATTGCTCGTGACTGTGCATTGCGTGGAATTAACTGTATTTTATTAGAGCGTCGTGATATTGCGACAGGCGCAACAGGTCGTAACCACGGTTTGTTACATAGTGGTGCGCGTTATGCCGTAAACGATCAGGAATCAGCAGAAGAATGTATTAAAGAAAATAAAATTCTGCGCAATATCGCTCGTCACTGTGTGGATGAAACGGAAGGTTTATTTATCACCTTACCTGAAGATTCCCTTGATTATCAAAAAACCTTCATCGAAAGTTGTACCAAATCCGGTATTGAAGCTGTCGCCATTGATCCTAAACTTGCCCAAATTATGGAGCCATCAGTAAACCCTGATTTAGTTGGGGCCGTTGTGGTGCCAGATGGTTCAATCGATCCTTTCCGTTTAACGGCTTCTAACGTGATGGATGCCACCGAAAATGGCGCGAAAATGTTCACTTATTGCGAAGTGAAAAGCTTAATTCGCGAAGGTGGCAAAGTAATCGGTGTGGATGTCTACGATCATAAAAATCGTGTAAACCGTAAATTCTTTGCGCCATTAGTCGTCAATGCAGGTGGTATTTGGGGACAAGGCATCGCAGAATATGCGGATCTCAAAATAAAAATGTTCCCAGCAAAAGGTGCATTACTTGTCATGGGGCACCGTATCAACAAAATGGTGATTAACCGTTGCCGTAAACCTGCGGATGCGGACATTCTTGTGCCGGGGGATACCATTTGTGTTATCGGTACAACCTCTAGCCGTATTCCTTACGATCAAATCGATAACATGGAAGTCACCCCAGAAGAAGTGGATATCTTATTCCGTGAAGGGGAAAAACTTGCACCAAGCTTGCGTCATACTCGTGTATTACGTGCTTATGCTGGTGTACGTCCGTTAGTTGCGTCAGATGACGATCCATCAGGTCGTAACGTAAGTCGCGGTATCGTGTTACTTGACCACGCAGAGCGTGATGGCTTAGATGGCTTTATCACGATCACTGGCGGTAAATTAATGACTTATCGCTTAATGGCTGAATGGGCAACGGATCTTGTTTGTAAAAAACTCAACAAAACCGCACGTTGTACGACTGCTGAGCGTCCATTACCGGGTTCAACCGAAAGCCGTGCAGAAACCAATCAGAAAGTGATTTCACTTCCAAGTACAATTCGTTATTCAGCCGTGTATCGTCATGGTTCTCGTGCAACTCGTTTATTAGATAAAGAACGTCTCGATCGTTCAATGGTGTGCGAATGTGAAGCCGTGACAGCGGGTGAAGTCCGTTATGCCGTTGATGAATTAAATGTGAATAACTTAGTGGATTTACGTCGCCGTACTCGTGTGGGGATGGGGACTTGCCAAGCTGAGCTTTGCGCATGCCGTGCAGCGGGTTTAATGAACCGTTTTGAAGTGGCAACACCTCGTCAATCGACCACACAATTAACCTCCTTCATGGAAGAACGTTGGCGAGGTATTGAACCTATTGCATGGGGTGAAGCGATTCGTGAAGCAGAATTTACTTCATGGATGTATGGCAGTGTGTTGGGCTTAAACGATGTTCAACCGCTTGAAACTGACAAACAGCAAGGGACGGATAACAATGAATTTTGATGTAGTGATTATTGGTGGCGGCCTTGCAGGTTTAACTTGCGGCATCGCCCTACAAGAACAAGGCAAACGTTGTGTCATTATCAATAACGGCCAAGCAGCGATTGATTTTGCATCCGGCTCATTGGATTTATTAAGCCGTTTACCAAATGGTGCGTTTGTTAAAAATATTCCTGAAAATTTGACCGCACTTGCCGCTCAATTACCACAACACCCTTATAGCATTATGGGTGCTGAACGTGTATTAGCGAAAGCGCAAGATTTCGAAAAATTAGCGGAGTCGTTAAATTTAGATTTAGTTGGTTCAACCGCAGAAAATCATCTTCGCGTAACGGGTTTAGGCAGTTTACGCGGTGCATGGCTTTCACCAAATAGCGTGCCAACCGTGCAAGGCGAAACCCCATTTCCGTATAAAAAAATTGCGGTTTTAGGCATTGAAGGCTATCACGATTTCCAACCAGAATTATTGGCGGATAACCTTACGCTCAATCCACAATTTACCCATTGTGAAGTGAAAACGGGCTTTTTAAATATTCCTGAATTGGATCAGTTACGTGCAAATTCGCGCGAATTCCGCAGTGTAAATATTGCACAAGTTTTAGAATATAAACTGAAATTTGATGATCTTGTGGCTGAAATGAAAGAAGCTGCGAAAGGCACAGAAGCGATTTTCTTACCAGCTTGTTTCGGTCTAGAAAATCAAGAGTTTATGGAATCACTTCGCAAAGAAACTGGCTTGCCATTATTTGAATTACCAACCTTACCACCGTCTTTATTAGGTATGCGTCAACGTATTCAATTACGCCATCGTTTTGAGAAATTAGGCGGACTTATGATGAATGGTGATAGCGCATTAAAAGCACATTTTCATGGCAACAAAGTTCGTGCTATTCAAACGCGTTTGCACGAAGAGGAAGAAATCACGGCAGAACATTTTGTCTTAGCTTCTGGCAGCTTCTTCAGTAAAGGTTTAGTCTCTGAATTCGATAAAATCTACGAGCCCGTATTCCATTCTGACATTATCGGTGTGGAAGGCTTTAACGATACCGATCGTTTTACTTGGACAGATCACCGTTTCTCAAATCCACAACCATACCAATCTGCAGGCGTGGCGATTAATGCGCAATGCCAAGTACAAAAGAGCGGTCAATTTTTAACGAATTTATATGCGGTGGGTAATGTGATTGGTGGTTTTAATGCGTTAGAGCTTGGTTGTGGTTCTGGCGTGGCAGTGGTAACAGCGCTTGCTGTTGCGGATGAAATTCTTCACAACACACATTAAGGAGGCGTTATGAACATTCAACAATTAATTGAAAATGCAAAACAATCCCTTAATGCACCACAACATCATCATGCCCTTGATGAAAGCTTTGAGAGCTGTATTAAATGTACGGCTTGTACAGCGGTATGCCCGGTTTCGCGTCAAAATCCAAACTATCCAGGTCCAAAACAATCAGGCCCAGATGGTGAGCGTTTACGCTTAAAATCAGCCGAGCTTTATGATGAAGCATTAAAATACTGTACTAACTGTAAACGTTGTGAAATTGCGTGTCCATCTGATGTAAAAATTGGTGATATTATTGTTCGCGCAAGAAACAAATACCTCGCTCAACAACATAAACCAGCAGTGCAAAAATTACGTGATGCGATTTTAAGTAACACCGATATTATGGGTTCACTTAATACACCGCTTGCGCCAATTGTGAATACGATTACGGGCTTGAAAGCGACAAAATTTGTGTTGGAAAAAGCATTGAAAATTAGCCGCCATCGTACGTTACCAAAATATTCCTTTGGTACGTTCCGCAGCTGGTATATGAAAAAAATGGTGGAAAGCCAACAAAAATTCGAACGCAAAGTGGCGTATTATCACGGTTGTTATGTGAACTACAATAATCCACAATTGGGTAAAGAATTTATTCAAGTGTTCAATGCCATGGATATTGGCGTGGTGTTATTGGAAAAAGAAAAATGCTGTGGCTTGCCATTGAGCGTAAACCAATTCCCAGAACGCGCGAAGAAAATTGCACAATTTAACACCGATTACATCAGTAAAATGGTGGATGAAAATGGCTTAGATGTGATCAGCGAAGCATCAAGTTGTGCCTTAAATTTACGTGATGAATATCATCATATTTTAGGCATCGACAATGCGAAGGTTCGTCCGCATATTCACATGGTGACACCATTCTTATATCAACTCTTTAAAGAAGGTAAAACCTTACCGCTTAAACCATTAAAATTGCGTGTGGCTTATCACACTGCGTGTCACGTAGATAAAGCGGGGTGGGCACCATACACCTTGGAAGTGTTAAAACAAATTCCAGGTTTAGAAGTGGTGATGTTACCATCACAATGTTGTGGTATTGCAGGAACATACGGTTTCAAAGAAGAAAACTACGAGGTTTCTCAATCTATCGGTAAAAACTTATTCGATAACATCAATGCAGGCGGATTTGATTACGTGATCTCTGAATGCCAAACTTGTAAATGGCAGATCGATATGTCATCTAATGTGACTTGTATCCATCCATTGACGTTATTGTGTATGTCGATGAATCAAGCTTAGTGGAAAGAGCGGAAACTGATAAAAAAGTGACCGCTCTTTTTGTTATTTAATCCAATATGGAGAATTAATTATGCAAAAAATCTTCAAGGTTTCCTTACTTGCTGTGCTTTCATCTCTTGCAGTAAACAGCTTCGCTAGCACGGCAGAAGTGAAAGTGCTTGAGCCTCAATTAAATTATCAACAACTTCTTACTCAAAGACAGGTTGTGGATGAGTTGCTTGAACAAGCGGTGAAAATCCAAAACTCACCGGCTCGTGTTTCAAATGCAGGTTTTACCGCGAAACTTCCTTCCAATATGGAGCGTATTGCGGATCTTTTATTAGAAGCGTATAAGCTTGAGCCTTATCGTGTGGATTTTTTGTTTGGTGCAGCGAATGCCAATATTTATAACGGCAATACAGATAAAGCCATTGAGCTTTATCAAAAAGTGCTTGATGTGGCGCCAGATGATGTGAAAGCACATACTTACTTGGCTGCATGGAATCGTTTTAAAGGCAACCAAGCGGAAGCGACAAAACATTTAGATCGCTTAAAACAACTTTCCCCAGAAAGCGCAAGCAAATTAGAAAAAGTTTTTGCAGTGATTGATAAAGCGGCTAATCAACCAATTACCGATAAACTCGAAACCAAGTTACCGGCACAATCGGCGATTATTACATTGGGTTACGCTTTAAATCCAGATGGCAGCATGCATGATATTTTAGTGCAACGTTTAGAGAAAACCTTAGAAATTTCGAATCAAAATCCAGATGCATTAATTATTGTGACAGGCGGTGTGCCACAAAACAATAAAACCGAAGGGGATTTGATGAAGCAATGGTTGATTGAGAAAGGCGTTGATGCAAGCCGTATTTATTCGGATAACTATGCACGTTCAACAGTCGAAAATGCGCTTTTCTCTCGTTACTCTTTAGCGAAACACAAAATCAAACATGCTGTGTTGATTAGCTCGGGTAGTCATGTTCGTCGTGGACAAGCGTTATTTGAAATCGCGACGCAAGAATCTGGTCCACAAGGTCTTGTGATTGAAACGGTAGCAGCATTAGATAAACCGTTAGATCAATTACAAAAAATTACGGAGAAAGACTTACTGGGTATTTATCGTGACAGCTTAAAAACAATGGGATTGCCAATGTTTAACAGCGGTGCATTGCAAGATTAATTAATTTCCTAAAAACAAAAGTGCGGTGAAATTTGATCTGCACCCCAAAAGTTGGACTCAACAAACCAACAATTTAGGTGCAGATTTTTTATGGGTAAACACTACACAATCGAATTTAAATTACAGGTTCTTCAACCTATTTTGAATGAGAAAATGAGTATTAGGGAAGCCGCGCGTTTTTACAATATTCCTTCCAACGCCCTAGTCGGGACATGGTTGAAACGGTTTGAAAAAAGTGGCATAAAAGGACT
>JABZOY010000095.1:0-6184 GCA_015255025.1 Haemophilus sp. | reverse complement strand
GTGGAATACCACGCAATGTAAAACGACCTAAAGAACGGCAATCATCCACTAACTCACGTTCTCCTTGTACCACATGTACAGTCATCGCAGTTTGACCATCTTTAAAGGTAGTAAACTCTTGTGCACGAGCTACTGGAATCGTGGTATTGCGTGGAATGATTTTCTCCACTAAACCGCCCATGGTTTCAATACCTAAAGAAAGCGGCACAACATCGAGTAACAACATATCACTGTCATTCTTATTGCCCACTAAAATATCCGCTTGAATTGCTGCACCTAAGGCAACTACTTTATCTGGGTCGATAGAGGTCAATGGTGTTTTACCGAAGAATTCGCCCACTTGTTCACGAACATAAGGGACGCGAGTTGAGCCTCCAACCATGACAACTTCTTGTACGTCTTCAGCTTCAACATGCGCATCTTTCAATGCTCGACGGCAGGTTAATAAAGAACGTTTAACCAATGAATGAATTAATTCATTGAATTGCTCACGACTTAATTCACTTTCAAATCCACGCCAAGAAATGACCGCACTTTGTGCACTTGTTAAGGCAATTTTAGTTTGTGTGGCTAAACTTAAAAGCTCACGTTGCTCATTTACATTTTGTGGTTTAATACCCGCTTGTTCAACAATCCAATCTGCAATTAAATGGTCAAAATCATCACCACCTAAAGCGGTATCCCCACCTGTTGCTAACACTTCAAATACGCCTTTAGATAAACGTAAAATTGAGATATCAAAGGTACCACCACCTAAGTCATAAACAGCAATGACGCCTTCTTTACCGCTATCTAAGCCATAAGCTACCGCTGCGGCAGTAGGTTCATTTAATAAACGTAATACATTCAACCCTGCAAGACGTGCTGCATCTTTCGTGCTTTGGCGTTGAGCATCATCAAAATAAGCAGGTACGGTAATCACCACACCAGAAAGCTCACCTGCAAGGCGTTGTTCAGCGATATGATTTAAACGAGATAAAATATCTGCAGAGACTTCAATCGGGCTTTTTTTGCCTTGATGTGTCACCAATAATGGCAAGCCATTTTCACTTGCCACAAACTCATAGGGTAAGTTTGTGTAACGTGATTGCACATCTGCAAGACTACGACCAATCAAACGTTTAACCGAAATAATCGTATTTTTAGGATCAATTGCAGCTTTGGCAAATGCTTCGGTACCCACAAGTTTTTCATTTTCACCATAATACACAACTGAAGGCACAAGGCTTCTGTCTTGTTCATCATTCAAAATGGTGGCTTGACCGCTACGTACAGCCGCAACTAAAGAGTTTGTTGTACCTAAATCAATCCCTACCGCAAGACGATGTTGATGTGGTGCAGCCGTTTGTCCTGGCTCTGCTATTTGGAGTAATGCCATATCTCTTTTTATCTCTAATAATTAATTCGTTAAAGGCTCATTATGCAACTGAATAAGCTTGAGCAAATTTATCTTGTTCGGTGAAACTTGCGTTGTAATGGGTTTCAATATTGACTTCTCGTCGCTCACGCTGATTAATGTCAATCGTCTTATCTTCCGAAAGCTCTGGTGTAAAAACAATCATGTGGTTGCCATCAAGTTGTTTCACACCCTCTTGCCAATTTTGCCAAAACAGATTTTGGTAAAATGCTTCAATGTCACCATTTAATGCCCAAGCTAAGAAATCCGTATAGGTAAAATTTAAATCATGCCAAGTTAAGTCTTTTGGCGAAAAATAATAAATCTTGCCAATATTAGAACCTAAAGAGCCACCATTTAAAGCAAAATAACCACCAATGACATCGTCCGCAACAAGCAAATATTTTGGTTTATCACCAGATTGATTAAAGGATTTGCTGAAATTCCAGTCCATTAATCCACGTGGTAATTTAAAACTGCCTGAACCTAATATACGCAACCAACCATGATGGATTAAAATGCCACCAGTTTCATAAATGACCGCCCCCATTGGAGAAGAAGTGGGCATTTGCATGGTGAAAAGCTCACGTTCTGCACTAGATTGATCTTTTTTAATCACATCACAATGATTACGAGCATGCTCAATCCACTGGGAAATGGTTCCCCAAGCAGATTTTGAGGCATCAGTCAGTTGTTCTAAAGTTTGCATAATCGAGTTTCATTAGTATGAGGGCAATTACCCATTTATCAATAGCGAAAAGGGCGTATTAAACGCCCTCAAGATTATAATTCAAATAGACGTTCTTCTACTTGGCTAATTTCATCCGCCAATTTTTTTAGAAAACGTAATTTATCGCAGAACTGTGCAGCAGTTGGCCATTGTTGCTCATTAAGCTGTGCTTCAAGTGCGGTCAACATTTCTTTTGTTTCTTTTTTAACGCGTTTCGCAAAGGATTCTAACGCATTTTCATCCTGGCTTTGCTCAATGTTTTCGAGTTCTTCTCGCCATTCTAATTGCTGCATTAGGAATGTCATATCTTGTGTGCTCTTTTGCTCTAAATCCTGTGCTTTTCCCGTATTTAACGCAATAATTGCTTCAGCACGTAGAATCGGGTCTTTCAAGGTTTTTAATGCATCATTAACTTCTGTCGACTTTTGCATTGCGATACGTTGTTCTTGCGCATCTGCCGTAACAAAATTATCAGGGTGCAAGCTCTTTTGAAGCACTAAATAGCGTTCAGACAAAAGGGCTTGATCAACATTAAAAGCAACGGGCAAATCAAAAATAGCAAAAGGATTTGTCATTTCTATTCCTTAAACGTGGAAACTCTCACCACAACCACAAGATTCTTTCACGTTCGGGTTGTTATATTTAAAGCCTTCATTCAAGCCTTCTTTAACGTAATCTAGCTCAATGCCATTTAAATAAACCAAGCTTTTTGGATCGACTATGACTTTCACGCCATGCTGCTCAAAAACAAGATCGTCATCATTGAGCACATCCACGAATTCAAGCACATAGCCTAAACCCGAACAACCTGATGTTTTCACACCTAAGCGTAAACCAATGCCTTTTCCACGGTTTGCAAGAAAAGTACGAACTCGTTCTGCTGCTTTTTCAGTTAATGTTATAGACATATTCTGATCCTTAAATTGATAAAGTGCGGTCATTTTCAACCGCACTTTGATTACTTACCTTGTTTATTTTTATAGTCAGCAATGGCGGCTTTAATTGCATCTTCTGCTAAAATTGAGCAGTGAACTTTTACCGGTGGTAATTCAAGTTCTTCCGCAATTTGACTGTTTTTGATTGCACCTGCTTCATCTAAAGATTTACCTTTTACCCATTCGGTAATTAAAGAACTTGATGCAATCGCTGATCCACAACCATAAGTTTTAAATTTCGCATCTTCAATAATGCCGCTATCATTTACTTTGATTTGTAACTGCATAACGTCACCACAAGCCGGTGCGCCAACCATACCTGTTCCAACTGAATTATCTTTTTTATCCATCGAACCTACGTTGCGTGGATTTTCATAATGATCGATAACTTTTTCGCTGTACGCCATATTATGTTCCTTTCCTAAATAAGTTGCTATCAGGCAGCCTAGCCGCCTTTAAAATTAGTGGGCTGACCACTCAATAGTATTTAAATCAATGCCTTCTTTGAACATATCCCAAAGTGGCGATAATTCACGAAGTTTTGCGACTGCATTACGTGTTAAATTAATGGTGTAATCAATTTCTTCTTCCGTTGTCCAACGACCAAGTGTGAAACGAATTGAGCTATGTGCTAATTCATCATTACGACCTAATGCACGTAGTACATAAGATGGCTCTAAACTCGCAGAAGTACAAGCAGAACCAGAAGAAACTGCCACATCACGTAATGCCATCATTAAGGATTCACCTTCAACATAGTTAAAGCTGATGTTTAAGTTATTTGCTACGCGGTGTTCCATTGAACCATTTACATAGGTTTCTTCAATTTCTTTCAAGCCATTATATAAGCGATCGCGTAAAGCTCTGATACGAGGAATCTCTGTCGCCATTTCTTCTTTTGCAATACGATAAGCTTCACCCATACCAACAATTTGGTGTACAGGTAATGTACCAGAACGCATGCCACGTTCGTGACCACCACCATGGATAATTGCTTCTAAACGAACGCGAGGTTTACGGCAAACATATAGTGCCCCGATACCTTTTGGTCCGTACAATTTGTGGCTAGACATTGACATTAAATCAACCGGTAGTTCAGCGAGGTTAATTTCTACTTTACCAACACTTTGTGTCGCATCTACGTGGAAAATCGTTTTATTTGCACGGCAAAGCTCACCAATTGCTTTAATATCCTGGATCACGCCAATCTCATTATTCACGTGCATAATCGACACAAGAATCGTATCTGGACGCAATGCCGCTTTGAATTTCTCAAGATCGATTAAACCATCTTCTTCAGGATCTAAATAAGTGACTTCAAAGCCTTCACGTTCTAACTGACGACAAGTATCCAATACAGCTTTGTGCTCTGTTTTACAAGTAATAATGTGTTTACCTTTTGTTTGATAAAAGTGTGCGGCACCTTTAATTGCAAGGTTATCTGCTTCTGTTGCACCTGAAGTGAACACAATTTCACGAGAATCTGCGCCAATCAAATCCGCAATTTGATTACGTGCAATATCAACTGCTTCTTCAGCTTGCCAGCCAAATTTATGTGAACGAGATGCTGGATTACCGAATACACCATCAATGGTTAAATATTCCATCATTTTTTTAGCTACACGTTCATCCACTGGACATGTTGCTGCATAATCTAAATAAATTGGTAATTTCATTTTCACTCCTAAATAACTACTAAAAATGCTATCAATTTGACCGCATTTTAATCTACTTTCCCATTATTGGTTGACTACAATTAAGTCATCAAAATCTTTGTGAGCTTTATGCTTCCCAGCTTTTTTCTCTACAAGCTCAGCTAATGTAATCTCATCTAAAAAATCAGAAATACGATCACTTAAATCTTGCCATAAAGTATGAGTTAAACATTCAACCCCACCTTTACAATTTCCCTTTCCAAGGCATCTTGTGACATTAATGTTCTCATTTACGGCAGAGATCACCATACCGATAGAAATTTGATCAGTTGGTAAAGCTAAACGATAGCCACCACCCGGACCTCGAACACTTTTTACTAATCCACTACGACGCAATTTTGCAAATAATTGCTCAAGATAAGAAAGTGAAATATTTTGACGTTCTGAGATATCCGCTAAACAAACTGGATTTGTTCCTGCGTGTAGTGCAATATCTAAAATTGCGGTAACCGCATATCGTCCTTTAGATGTTAGTTTCATAAAGCATCCCTATAAATCGCCATCTAGGTAGTTTACCTATCTGACTATGATAGTCAATTTTACTCTTTTTGCAGATTAAGGCGTTTTTCAACCGCACTTAACATTCCTCGCAAAATATTTAATTCATTTTTTTCTAGAGAAGAACGGTTATAAAGTCGTCTTAACTTTTGTATAACCCCTTGATTTTGAATAAAACCAAGAGACTGATACACCTGTTCCGTATGAGCAAAAAAATACTCCATTTCTTGTGCTGTTGGATAGATATTTTCTATTGTTGAAAGTGCAGTTTCCGTTCTATTTTTCACTAAAAATGCCATTCGCATTTCATAACTTACCAACTGCACTGCCATCGCTAAATTTAGCGAAGAATATTCAGGATTAGCAGGGATATTTAAATGATAATGACATTTAAGTAATTCTTCATTTGTGAGCCCAACACGCTCACGACCGAACACGATTGCAACTTGGCCTTGATGTGCACTGACTTTCTCCGCACATTCTCTTGGCTCAATCAACGTACTCTGTAAATGGCGTAATCTCGCACTGGTCCCAATTACTAATGAGCAATCTTCTATTGCTTGTTCAAAAGTATCAACAATATGGGCATTACGCACAACATCATCGGCGCCTGCTGCTAATGCAATAGATTGCTCATCCACCGATTTTGGTGAGACCAAATAAAGATTGGATAATCCCATTGTTTTCATCGCACGCGCCGCTGAACCGATGTTCCCGCTATGTGATGTTTCAACCAAAACAATTCGAATATTCTGTAACATTTTATGCCCGACTTAAATTTGTGGATATTCTACCATAATAACCGCCAAATATAGTCAAGAATTTTGAAAATATTTTAATTTTTTGTAAATTTATTAACAAATAGGAGGAATAAAATGTTGACTGGTGGGCTGTGAGAGGCTCGAACTCT
>JABZOY010000094.1:0-6216 GCA_015255025.1 Haemophilus sp. | reverse complement strand
GCTTTAATGCCGGTAATAATGGCTTTAATGCCATGTTTGCGGTAAGTAGTGTGGATGCGGCCAAAGCTTATTATCAAACGTTTAAACAGTTACAAAGTGCGGTCAAAAATCCACTTAAAATTGCAACAATCTTTTCGTTTGCCGCGAATGAAGAGCAAGATGCGATTGGCGATATTGTTGATGAAAGTTTTGAAGTGGAGGCGATGACCTCCTCGGCTAAGGAATTTTTAAAATCTGCTATTGATGATTACAACGGCTATTTTGCCACCAATTATGATGTGGATGCGAAATCGTTCCAAAACTACTATCGTGATCTCGCCAAACGCGTCAAAAACAAAGAAGTGGATTTACTGATTGTCGTTGGGATGTTTTTAACCGGTTTTGATGCACCAACCTTAAACACATTATTTGTAGATAAAAACTTACGTTACCATGGTTTGATTCAAGCTTATTCTCGTACAAACCGCATTTACAACAGCACAAAAAGTTTTGGCAATATCGTCACTTTCCGCGATTTGGAACAAGATACCATTGATGCGATTACCCTTTTCGGTAAATCTAATACGCGCAATATCGTATTAGAAAAAAGTTACCAAGAATATATGGAAGGCTTTACCGATGCAGGTGTCGCCCGCCGAGGGTATTTAGAGGTTATTGCTGAATTGCAAGAACGCTTCCCTGATCCAGATGAAATACAAACTGAAAAAGACAAGAAAGACTTTGTAAAATTATTTGGTGAATATTTGCGAGTTGAAAATATTCTGCAAAACTACGATGAGTTCGCTGCTTTACAAGCATTTCAATCGCTCGATACCAGCGATGCAAAAGCCGTTGAAGCCTTTAAAGAAAAATATTATTTAACGGATGAAGCTTTTGCTGAAATGCAACCCATTAATATGCCAAGCGAACGCCGTATTCAAAATTACCGTTCGACTTACAACGATATTCGGGATTGGCTCCGTCGTCAAAAAGATGGCGAGGAAAAAGCAAAATCGACCATTGATTGGGGCGATGTGGTGTTTGAAGTGGATTTATTAAAATCCCAAGAAATCAATCTTGATTACATCTTGGAATTGATTTTTGAACACAACAAAAAAATGAAAAATAAAGCTGAGCTGATTGATGAAATTCGAACCACAATCCGAGCCAGTCTAGGTAATCGCGCCAAAGAAAGTTTGATCGTAGATTTTATCAATCAAACTGACTTAGATAGCATTGTCGATAAAGCCGGTATTATTGAATCCTTCTTCCAATTTGCTCAAAAAGAGCAACAGAAGGAAGCTGACGAATTAATTAGCAGTGAAGGTCTGAATATTGATGCCGCGAAGCGTTATATTAACGTATCCTTAAAACGCGGATATGCTAGTGAACAAGGTACGGATTTAAATGATGCCCTACCGAAAATGAGTCCGCTTAATCCGCAATATCTCACGAAAAAACAAAGCATTTTTCAAAAGATCGTTGCCTTTGTTGAGAAGTTTGTTGGGATTGGTGGCGAGGTTTAAAAACTTAAACCAACTATATAGAATTAAAAAGGTGCAATCTATTGATTACACCTTTTTATTTTGTCAGTTTTATCAGAAATTAGAACGTTAAAACTTTATCCGCCCATAATGTCCACTCGGATACATCATCTAAAGTACCAAGGGTCACGCCATCAATTAATTTAGCATCTAATAAACCACGTGCTTTTACGCAGCTGGTGCATAATTTAATTTCAGCACCTTGTGCCGCTAAAATATCGATAAGTTGTTGGATATTGAAACCTTCATTTGGGTTTTGCCCCGCAATACCGCATAAAATCGCATCAGAAAAGCAGAATAATTTAATATTCACATCCTTGCTGTGCTCTTCTTTCATATTGATGGCGAAACGAACAGCGTTGAAGGTTTTTTCTCCACTATATGTGGAATCATTGACGATAAAAAGAATATTTTGCATGACGCACTCCTTGTTGCAATGCTATAAAAACGAAGGCGTAATAAATTACGCCTTTATGAAATCAGCCAACCCAAACGAACTTGGCTACAAATAATAAAGACACCACCCACACAGGGGCATTGACCTCACGTATTCTACCTGTACAGGCCTTCATGACGCAATAACTAATAAAGCCAAATGCGATACCTTCAGTTATTGAATAGGTAAATGGCATCATGGCGGCGGTGATAAAAGCAGGCGTAGCCTCGGTTAAATCATCCCAGTGCACACGGATAAGACTGGATGCCATTAAAATCCCTACATAGACTAATGCTCCCGCCGTTGCATAAGCAGGCACCACACTCGCTAACGGTGAAAAGAAAATGGTAAGTAAGAATAAAACACCGACTGTTACTGCTGTTAAACCTGTTCTACCACCGACTGAAACCCCTGCGCCACTTTCAATATAGGTACTGATTGCGGATGTTCCAATATAAGAACCAACAACGGCACTCACGCTATCCACATAAAGAGCTTGTTTCATTTTTGGAAAACGACCTTTTTCATCGCTGAAACCTGCTTTATCAGTCACACCTAATAACGTGCCTGATGAGTCAAATAGATTCACTAAAAGGAAAGAGAAAATGATGCCGAGCAAAGCCGTGTCTAAAGCACCCGCAATATCTACTTTCCCAACAACCGCACCTAAGCTTGGTGGCATAGAAACAATGCCGTGGAAGGTAACTTGGTCATCAATTAAAAGCGCTAAACCAGTCACTACCGCGATAGAAATCAAAACACCAGAGAAAATATTACGTGCCGCTAGCACCACAATAATGAAAAAGCCTAATACACCAAGTAGAATTTTCGGATCATGTAAATTGCCTAATGCCACTAAGGTTGCAGGATTTGCTACAACCAATCCCATATTTTTAAAGCCAATTAAGGCAATAAAGAAGCCTATGCCCGCACCGATTCCCACGCGAAGTGAAAGCGGAATAGACGCCATGAGCCAATAACGGATTTGGAATAAGGTGAGAACAAATAAACCAATCGAGCCCCAGAAAATGGTACCCATGCCCACTTCCCAAGAATAACCGAGTTTACCGACTACCACATAGGCGAAAAACGCATTTAACCCCATAGCAGGCGCAAGGGCAATAGGTAAATTACTGAATAACCCCATCGCAATGGTGCCCAGTGCAGCAATTAAACAAGTAGTGACGAAAACAACTTGCTTATCCATTCCTGCATCACCTAATACGGATGGGTTCACAAACACGATATACACCATGGTAAAGAAGGTAGTGATACCAGCGATAATTTCGGTTTCGGTGGTACTGCCCTTTTCTTTAATCGAAAAAAGGCGTTCAAGTAAAGATTGTTGCATGGTTTTTCCCTTAACTTTAAATTAATAACCTTGGTGATAAATCGACTCAAGTAATTTCACACCTAACAAGGCAATATTGAAACGTTGCTCGTCAGCAACCGTCCAAAATTCGATACCGTTTTCAACCGCACTTTGTTGGCTGATATGCAATTTTACGCTTTCTTCACCATTTTCGTTTTCACCGTTAATCACGGGGGTAACAAGGCTATCGTGTAATTCAATCAATTCGCTTTGTTGTGGTTGGAAATCAAATTCATAATCTGAAAGCGCAGTCACTTTTTGTGCCATGCCGTAGAAGACAGGCACTTGAATTTGATGGAAAATGACATTGTCTAACTGCGGGAAGATTTTTTGTAATTGCAGATTTAAATTAGCCGCTTGTTGTGGAAACACATCAAAGGCAAAACGGGTTTCACCTTCTTCCAATGGCATACCATTCAGTAAACGAGCAGTTTGTCCAGCAAGTTTATTTACGGTTTCACCATCTGTATAAGAAGCGGGTAAAAGTGACGTTACAAAAACTTGAGTTAAATTCGTTTGTTGAATAATTGGTAGTAGAGATAAGGCTAATTGACTCACTTGCGGATCGGGCAGGCTCACAATGTTACGTTGTCTTAATTCAGTCAGATTTTCTTCATTGATTGTAGGGACCACAACAGGAACATCAGACAATGCAGAACAAATCCCTTTTAAATCAATCACCACACAGCCACTTTCTGCGGCTTGTGCTAACAAAGGTGCTTGGTCAATTTGGCCTGCGAAGAAAAGATAATTAACGCTATCCCACTCAATCTCATCAGTGGCTAATTGAGCAACGGCTTTATTACGAAAACGCACCGCTTGTTCTTCTTCAAAAGGATAAATCTCTACGATAGAAATCTTGCCAACATCTAGCTCACTTTGTTCAAGGGCTTCGGCAATTTTTTCACATAGATCAAATTCTGCTGCAATAGCAATATTTAGGCTTGCGTCCATTTTTCTCTCCGCTGTAAAATGTTCTGAACCGATTCATTCTACAGAAAAAATACTGATAAATACATAAGGAAATCAGATGACACCAGCAATTGATTTACTAAAGAAAAATAAAATTCCTTTTACTCTCCATACTTATGATCATGACCCTAACAATACGCATTTTGGCGATGAAGCCGCTGAAAAACTTGGGCTTGATCCGCACCAATCCTTTAAAACACTTTTAGTCGCTGAAAATGGTGATCAGAAAAAATTGGCTTGTTTTGTGCTTTCCACGGCAAATATGTTGAGTTTGAAGAAGGCGGCAAAATCAATTGGTGTGAAAAAGGTTGAAATGGCCGATAAAGATGCGGCACAAAAAAGCACAGGATATTTAGTCGGTGGCATTAGTCCATTAGGTCAAAAGAAACGGGTAAAAACAGTGATAAATTCGACCGCACTTGAGTTTGATACGATTTTTGTTTCAGGCGGGAAACGTGGATTAAGCGTCGAATTGGCCCCACAAGATTTGGCTAAATTACTGAATGCCGAATTTGTCGATATTATTGACGAAGAATAGAAAAAAAAAAGCCCGAATGAATCGGGCTATTATTTTTATATGATGTTGTGTTTATTTGAATTAGAAGCTTGATGTATCTTGGAATAAGCCTACTTTTAAATCAGTTGCGGTGTAGATAACGCGACCATCGACTTCCACCTCACCGTCAGCCATTCCCATTACTAATTTGCGATTAATTACGCGTTTCATATTGATGCGATAAACCACTTTTTTCGCGGTTGGTAAGATTTGTCCGGTAAATTTCACTTCACCTACGCCTAATGCACGGCCTTTACCTTTACCCCCTACCCAGCCAAGGAAGAAACCGACTAATTGCCACATCGCATCTAAACCTAAGCAGCCTGGCATAACTGGGTCACCAATAAAGTGACAACCAAAAAACGGTAAATCCGGATGAATATCTAATTCCGCTTCAATATACCCTTTACCAAACGCACCGCCATCTTCGGTCATTTTTACAATGCGATCCATCATCAACATGGTTGGTGCTGGAAGTTGCGGGCCTTCTTTACCAAATAATTCACCACGACCAGAAGCTAATAAATCTTCATAGGTATAGCTGCTTTTAATGTTTGGTGTACAGGTGTTTTCCATTTTTTATTTCCTTGTATATATAGTTTTGCTTGGTTACAACCAATAAGCAAGGATTCTATGGGGATTTATAAGAAATGTAAACAGCGAACACTTGTTAGCTCAACTTGTCGGATCAGTCAGTAAAATTAAGATAAAAGAAAAGCGAACACAAGGTTCGCTTTAAAGAAATTAAGATTTAAAGAAATCTAACCAGTTTTTTTTCGGCGTTTCCGAACGGAAAGCAATTCGATTTTGAATTAAACGTGCAATAGGTTCTTTGCCTTTGGCATATTCTTCTTTCTCTTCTAATAAATCGCGGTCAAATAGAATCTTGGCTGTTTGATAAATATCCTCGACTTGATAGATAAAGAACTGCTCATTTTTCACCGCCTCAACCACTTCATCAGATAAACTTAATTGCTGAATAGTCGTCGCGGGAATAATCACCCCTTGTTTACCCGTCAAACCACGACGTTGGCAAATGGTGAAAAAGCCTTCAATTTTGTCATTCACTCCACCTACTGCGTGCACCAAACCAAATTGGTCAATGGTACCGGTAATCGCAATATTTTGTGGCAACGGCAAATCAGATAACGCACTGACTAACACGGAGAAAATAGCTAGAGACGCACTATCACCATCAATTTCACCATAAGACTGCTCAAACACTAAAGACGCAGAAAATGGTAACTGTGATGGCAACTCTAAGATACTTGCCAGGCAAGCTTCAGAAATCATCATACCTTTTCCGTGAAGGTTACCCGCTAATTCGTTTTTACGCTCCACATCCACAACTTCACCA
>JABZOY010000093.1:0-6283 GCA_015255025.1 Haemophilus sp. | reverse complement strand
GCGATCAACAAACAGAAAATGACGCAGATCGTATTCGTCAAACGGGTGTACCAGCGATTCAAGTTAATACGGGTAAAGGTTGTCACTTAGATGCACAAATGATTGGTAATGCATTGGTGAAATTGCAGCCACAGGAACATAGTCTGATGTTTATTGAAAATGTCGGAAACCTAGTTTGTCCGTCAGAGTTTGATTTAGGCGAGCACGCTAAAGTGGTGATCTTATCCGTGACAGAAGGTGAAGATAAACCGCTGAAGTATCCACATATGTTTGCGGCTTCTAAGTTAATGATTTTAAACAAAGTGGATTTACTACCTTACTTGAATTTCGATGTGGAAAAATGTATTGCTTATGCGAAACAAGTGAATCCAACAATTGAGGTTATCCAGTTGTCTTCTCAAAGTGGAGAAGGATTACAGCAGTGGCTAGACTGGTTAAAAGCGCAAGAACGATAGGAGCATCAAATGCAGTTTGTTGATGAATTTCGTGATCCTGAACTGGCAAAAAGTCTGTTGCAGCGACTACAAAAAATAATGGAAAAACAACCGCACTTTACGCCAGAAAATCCATTATATCTGATGGAGGTCTGCGGCGGACATACTCATACCATTTTTAAATTTGGGCTTGATCGTTTATTACCCAAAAGTATTGAATTTATTCATGGTCCAGGCTGTCCGGTATGTGTGTTGCCTATGGGGCGAATTGATGTCTGTATTGAGATTGCTCGTCGTCCAGAAGTGATTTTCTGTACTTTCGGTGACGCCATGCGAGTACGCGGACGTTTAGGTTCATTATTAGAAGCCAAAGCACAGGGTGCTGATGTTCGTATCGTTTATTCACCGCTCGATGCATTGAATATCGCATCAAATAATCCTGATAAAAAAGTGGTATTCTTTTCACTTGGTTTTGAAACAACCATGCCAAGTGCCGCAATTACCTTGCAACAAGCGAAAAAACAGCAGGTAAAAAACTTTTTTGTGGTATGTCAAAATATCACTATCATCCCAACATTACACAGCTTATTGTCACAAGGACAAGTCAAAATTGACGGCTTTCTTGCACCAGGTCATGTAAGCATGGTGATTGGTTCTGAACCTTATCAGGAATTGTGTGATACCTACCATAAGCCTTTTGTAATCACTGGTTTTGAGCCTTTAGATATCCTACAAGCAATTTTAATGTTGGTGACACAGATTGTTGAAAAACGCTGTGAAGTGGAAAATCAGTATAAACGTATCGTACACCAACATGGCAATGAGTTAGCACAACAGGCAATCAGTGAAGTGTTCCGCTTGAAAGCCAGCAGTGAATGGCGAGGGTTGGGCGAAATTGCAGAATCTGGCGTAGAACTGACAGATGATTATCAATGCTTTGACGCAGAAGCGCATTTTGCTTGTCAGCCACATCAAGTTGCCGATGATCCTGATTCTCGCTGCGGTGATGTATTAATCGGTAAATGTAAGCCTGCTGATTGCCCATTATTTGCTAAAAAATGTAATCCAGACAATGCTTATGGTGCATTGATGGTGTCTTCTGAAGGGGCATGTGCGGCCTATTATCAATACAGACGGGAATAAAACAATGACTGATTTTATTACGATGGCACACGGAAATGGTGGTGCCACAATGCAAGAGTTGATCCGCGATTATTTTGTCGAGGCATTTGATAACCCGATACTTTCACAAGGTGAAGATCAGGCTCGCATTGCGTTACAAGAAATGAACGCTTTGGGCGGAACATTAGCTTTTTCAACTGACAGCTTTGTGATTGATCCGATTTTTTTCCCTGGTGGTGATATTGGTAAACTCGCTGTATGTGGTACCGCTAACGATGTAGCGGTATGCGGTGCTGTTCCCAAATATTTATCCTGTGGCTTTATTTTGGAAGAAGGTTTACCACTAGAAACCTTAAAAAAATTGATTCAATCGATGGCAAAAGCCTGCCAGTCAGCCGGTATTCAAGTGGTAACAGGTGATACCAAAGTGGTACAAAAAGGCGCAATAGATAAAGTGTTTATCAATACGGCAGGTATTGGTGTGATTCCAAACGGACTCGATTGGGGCGTGCATCGTATTCAGCCTGGCGATCAGATTATTGTGAGTGGTACTTTGGGGGATCATGGTGCAACCATTTTGAATTTACGTGAAAATCTCGGTATTCAAACGGATTTATGCAGTGATTGCGCCGTGCTTGCACCGCTTATTGATTGTATTCGTCCGATTGAAGGCGTGAAAGCCGTACGCGATGCGACCCGTGGTGGTGTGAATGCGGTACTTCACGAATTTGCGCAGGCACAGAAAGTGGGGATTCAAATTGATGAAACGGTATTACCAATTCGTCAGGAAGTACGCGGTATTTGCGAATTACTCGGTTTGGATGCGTTGAATTTTGCTAATGAAGGCAAATTGGTAATTGTGGCAGATAAAGCAAAAACAGCTGAAATTCTGACCGCACTTCGTCGCCATCCATTAGGTGAAAATGCGGCCGTAATCGGCGAGGTAACGACTGATGGCAAAGTTCGTGCAGTTGGTCTTTTCGGTCAAAGTCGTTTATTAGACTTACCACGCAACGAACCTTTACCACGCATTTGTTAAGCAAAAACCGGTTTAATTTTTAATTAAACCGGTTTTAGTTTGTAAATTGATATAGAGAGAAGAGTGATTATTTTTTCCAAATAACGTGGAATTCGCGATCTTCTTCTCGATGTGAAATTAAGAATTTTGCAAACACATCATCCATTTCATCTTTATCATTCACTAAACCCACCCAAACTTCAGCAAAAGCGTCAGGATCGATTAACACCCCAATTTCTTGTTCCCAATCATCGGCAGTTTCAACAAACTCGACTGCACCACGATCTTCAAATTGCAGATTGAATAGCATAATATCTGCGGGATCGAGATTTTCGCCCGCCATTTCTAAGAAAATATCATAAGCAAGATCAATCGCTGCATCGGGATCAAGTTTTTGAATATCAGTTGTCATTGGGTTTTCCTTTATCAAGTAAATTGTGCGTATGATACCGCAAGAAACAGAAAACAAAAAGTGCGGTCAAATTTATCATTATTTTTGACCGCACTTATTTTTAGTTGCCGTAACTAGCCCGTATTTCGCATACCTGCGGCAATACCTGTGATGGTAATCATCAGGGCTTGTTCGACATCAGGGCTTGGGTTTTCAGGCGATTCACGGAAACGACGGAGTAGTTCCACTTGAAGTAGATTGAGTGGATCCGTATAAACATTACGTAATGCAATAGAATCTGCGATCCATGGCAAATCTGCCATTAATTCATCTTTGTGAGAAAGCGAAAGCACGGTTTTAATATCTGCATTCAGTTGGTTACGCAGATTTTCACCTAAGTACCAAAGCTCTTTTTTCACTAAGTTATGATCATATTGCTCAGAAAGCCAAGTATCGGTTTTACTGAACACCATTTCTAACATGCCCACACGAGTAGAGAAGAATGGCCAAGCTTTACACATTTCTTCAATAATATGACCTTTGCCTTCATCTACAATTTTTTGAATTGCCGCACCCGCACCCAGCCATGCTGGTAGCATTAAGCGGTTTTGCATCCAAGCAAAAATCCATGGAATGGCACGTAAGCTTTCTACGCCACCATTTGGATTACGTTTTGCAGGACGAGATCCAAGTGGTAGTTTAGACAGTTCTTGTTCCGGTGTAGCACTGCGGAAATAAGGCACGAAGTCTTTATCACCACGAACAACACTACGGTAAATGTCGCATGAAGTTGCGGAAAGCTCATCCATCACCGTACGCCATTCTGCTTTAGGTTCTGGCGGTGGAAGTAAGTTTGCTTCTAAAATTGCACTGGCGTAAAGATCAAAGGTTTCAACTGCGACTTCAGGCAAACCAAGTTTAAAGCGGATCATTTCCCCTTGTTCAGTCACACGTAAACCATTTTTGAGTGAGCGCGGTGGCTGAGAAAGTAATGCCGCATGTGCAGGTGCACCACCTCGACCGATTGTACCACCACGACCATGAAATAAAGTGAGCTCAATACCTAGTTCTTCGGTTAAGTTGACTAATGCTTCTTGAGCACGATATTGTGCCCATGAAGCTGCCATCATACCTGCATCTTTAGCAGAGTCAGAATAACCAATCATCACCATTTGATGATTGTTAATCACGCCACGATACCAACCAATATTAAACAATTGACGCATGACACCTTCAGAGGCATCTAAGTCATCTAAGGTTTCAAAAAGTGGTACGACAGTAATGTGATAAGGCACGCCCGCTTCTTTTAATAATAAATGCACAGCAAGCACGTCAGAGGCACTTCTTGCCATGGAAATAATATAGCAAGCAATTACGCCTTGTTTTTGTTGAGCAATGACTTTACAAGTCTCTAAAACTTCTTGGGTTTCAGCAGATGGCTCCCAATGGGTTGGAATTAATGGGCGACGAGAATTTAATTCACGCACCAAGAAAGATTGTTTCTCTGCTTCGCTCCATTGTGCATAATCGCCAATACCAAGATAACGGGTAATTTCTGCGATAGCATCCGTATGACGCGTGCTTTCTTGACGGATATCCATTTGTGAAAGGGTAACCCCAAAACAGCGAATGCGGTGCAAAATATCTAATAATGAACCATTGGCAATAATCCGCATGCCACACGCCATTAATGATTGATAGCAATCATAGAGCGGTTCCCAAAGTTGATTATCTTCCATGATGATATCCGCTTGGCTTACGCGTGGTGGACGATTAGCCATGCAATCATCAAAGTAATCAAGGGTCGCGATAAGTTTTGCGCGAAGTTCTTTGACCACAAAACGATAAGGCTCTAAATGCTCACCATATTTTGCGGTAAATTCTGACGTGCATTTTACCATGGATAATTCATCGGCAAGGGATTTGATGTCATTTAAGAATAAATCTGCTGCTTTCCAACGAGCAAGATAGAGGACTTGTTGAGTAATTTTTGAAGTCACAAATGGGTTACCATCACGGTCACCGCCCATCCAAGAAGAAATTCTGACAGGACGTAAGCCTACAGGTAAATCGTAGCCCAATAATTCACGAGCATGTTCATTTAATTGACGTAAGAATTCCGGTACACCTTGCCATAGGCTATTTTCAATCATAGCATAGCCCCATTTTGCTTCATCGAATGGGGTAGGGCGAACAGTACGGATTTCATTAGTATGCCAAGCTTCAGCAATTAAACGAAGCAACAGACGTTCAATAATGCCGCGTTCTTTTGGTGTTAAGTCATCGTGCTCTAATTTGCTTAAACATTTATTGATCTCAACGTGTTTATGGACTAAAGAACGACGCGTGGTCTCGGTTGGGTGTGCCGTTAATACAAGCTCAATAAGCAAGTTTTCAACGGTCTTGTAAACTTCCCCTTTTGAAACATTTAATGCTTTTAAACGTTGAAATAAAGCACTTAATGAACGATTAGATGATTGTAAATCTTTGTGTTGGCGAGAGACCGTTTGGTATTGTTCAGCGATATTAGTTAAGTTAAGGAAATGGCTGAATGCTCGTGCAACAGGAATAATATTTTCATTTGAAATGGTGGAAAGGGTATCCAACAATGTTTTACGTGCTTGGCTATCGCCCGCTCGAGATTGTTTGGACAATTGGCGAACATTTTCAATTAAAGTGAGAATGTCTTCGCCTTGTGCATCATTAATGGTTTCTCCAAGAAAACGCCCTAACATATTAATGTTATGGCGGAGAGTGCGATACTCATCAGTCATATGAACTCCGATAAAGAAAAAAATAAAACTAGGGGAGATATAACCAAAAATATGTATCGGGATCAAATGCTATACGTCGAAAGCTTGCATTAAATCAAAAAAGGCTAAAATAAGTAAAAAATGACCGCACTTTTTTAGATAAAATTTAAAGTGTGGTCAAAAAGTTTAATCTTTATTTAAGATTGCGAACTGATTTTCGAATAACGAGTTCAGGATGGATCGCAATGCGGTGTTTTTCGTGATTGTCGTTATCTTTATTGGCAATACGCTCAAATAAAAGATTAACCGCTTGTGCACCTAAACGAGACTTAGATTGGTGAATCGTGGTGAGTGGCGGTGCATAGAAACGTGATGAGTGAATATTATCATAGCCAATAATCGAGATATCATCAGGCACACGCAAGCCTTTTTCCGTAATCGCAGAAATTGCCCCTAATGCCATCACATCATTACAACAGAATACGGCAGTAGGTAAGCTGTCTTGTGCAAGAATTTTATTCATACACTCGTAACCGTCTTCAGGTTCGAAGAAACCTTCCATAAT
>JABZOY010000092.1:0-6464 GCA_015255025.1 Haemophilus sp. | reverse complement strand
ATTTCTTTCTTACAACGTCCAAATGAAGCAGGTAAAAGCTTAGTTTCTGTTGGTGTTGGGGGGTATCGTAATGAAAATGCATTAGCTGTTGGTTATGGTCGAAATTCTGATAACAACAAAGTTTCGATTAAAGTTGGTGCAAGTATCAATACCCGCAGTGATGTAAACTGGGGCGGAAGCGTAGGTTACCAATGGTAATTATTTGATAAAAAGGCAGAGTAAAATCTGCCTTTTCTTTTGATATGTTGAGATAAAAAAGAGCGGTCAAATTTAACCGCACTTTTTTATTTTATTTACGCAAACGTTTGCCTGAAATAAAAATTAACGTATAATTCGCACAATTTTTTTACTTAAGGGAACCTAATGAATAACAATCTACTTTATACGGTGGAAGACAAACCACCTTTCGGATTGAGTTTACTCCTTGCCGCACAACATTTACTTGCTGCACTAGGGGGAATTATTGCCGTACCATTAGTCATTGGTAACGTCTTAAAATTACCGACTGAAGATACCATTACACTAGTGAATGCGGCCCTGCTCATTTCCGGCGTAGTGACCGTTATCCAATGTAAAGGCTTGGGGCCTATCGGTATCCGTTTACCAAGTGTAATGGGGACCAGTTTTACTTTCGTTGCTGCTGCACTTGCCATTGGTTTCAGTGAATATGGCATCGCTGGTATATTAGGTTCTTCTCTCATTGGTTCCTTAGTGATGATTATCGGCAGTTTCTTCATGCCATATATTCGTAAATTGTTCCCACCACTTGTGACGGGGACTGTCGTCATGATGATCGGCTTAAGTCTCATTCCAGTTGCCGTTGACTGGTTCGCAGGTGGTCAACGTGGTGATGCGAATTATGCGACACCTGAAAATTTAATGATGGCAAGCTTTGTATTGGTGATCGTGGTTGCGCTCGTGCAATGGGGCAAAGGTATTTTCTCCGCCGCAGCGATCGTTATTGGCATGATGACAGGTTATATTGTGTGTTTAGCCATGGGCTGGGTGAGCTTCGAAGGCGTAAAACAAGCACAAACTTTCGCGATTCCACAACCACTGCACTTTGGTTTAGCCTTCCCGATTTCAGGGATTATCGGCATGTCCATTGCCTATTTAGTGACGATCGTTGAATCAAGCGGTAACTTCTTAGCGCTAGGTAATGCCACCAAAACTGAAATCACTGGCAGACATTTACGCGGTGGGGTTTTAGCTGATGGTTTAGGATCAGCCTTAGCAGCTATTATGTCCACCACACCATTCTCTTCATTCTCACAAAACATTGGAGTCATTTCTCTAACTGGCGTGGCAAGCCGTCACGTGGTTGCACTAACCGGTGTGCTTCTCGCTTTAGCCGGTTTATTCCCTGTATTCGGTGCATTAATTGTATCAATTCCATTACCAGTATTAGGCGGT
Organism: Haemophilus sp.; assembly: GCA_015255025.1. Taxonomy (GTDB): domain Bacteria; phylum Pseudomonadota; class Gammaproteobacteria; order Enterobacterales; family Pasteurellaceae; genus Haemophilus_D. The sequence goes on along the minus strand of JABZOY010000092.1, from coordinate 5,051 downwards.
GCAGGCTTAATGATGTTCGCGATGATTATCGCTGCGGGTATCCAAATGTTGGATAAAGTGGCTCGTAGCAAACGTAATGGTTTAATCATCGCCATTTCTATTGGTTGTGGCTTAGCCGTGACGACTCGTCCTGAATTGCTTGATAAATTACCGCACTTTTTCAAAGAAGTGCTCGGTTCAGGCATTACCGTAGGTTCATTACTTGCCTTAATTCTTAACCTCGTGCTTCCTGAAGATAAAGTGGAAGAAACAAAAGAATCAAAATAGATAGCGAATAAGGGCAGATTAACACTGCCCTTTTCTTTTCCTGTAAAACATTTCTAAAACTGACCGCACTTTGTTAAAATCAGGCATCATTTTCCATTTATGAAGGAATAAAAATGGCAGATTTACCTTTCTTCGTTGAGCTCAACGAACAAAATCTTACTGAAACGTTGCAACGTTCGGTGGAAACCCCGCTTGTCATTAACTTTTATGCACCAAGCCATAAAGAATCAGCTGATTTTGCAAAAGTCTTACAACGTGTTGCAGAACAATACCAAGGACAATTTATCCTCGGCTTAGTCAATTGTGAAACAGAGCAAATGATTGCTGCTCAATTTCGTATTCAAGCGTTACCAACAACCTATCTTTTCAAAGAGGCTCAAGCCATAGATGCATTCCCTGGTGCATTAGATGAAGCCAGTTTATTGCAACGTTTGAGTGCGATTTTGCCAAAAGAAGAAGATTTAAAATTCCAAAAAGCTTTAGATTTTTTACAAGTGGAAGATTACGACTCAGCCCTTCCATTACTGAAAGATGCCTGGGAGCTTTCAGATAAGAAAAACAGCGATGTGGCATTACTTTATGCAGAAACCTATATTGCCATGAAGAAAACTGAGCCTGCGGCAGATATTTTAGCGCAAATTCCAATTCAGGATCGCGACAGCCGTTGGCATGGATTACAAGCGCAGATTGAGCTTTTAATTAAAGCAGCTGACACGCCAGAAATTCAGCAATTACAAGCGGATTATGCGAAAAATCCAACGCCTGAAATTGCGTTGAAATTAGCAGTTCAGCTACATCAAGCCAATCGAAACGAAGAAGCGTTAGATTTATTATTTAGCATTCTTAAACAAGATCTTTCTGCAGAAAACGGTGAAGTAAAACAACAGTTTTTATCTATTTTATCAGCCATTGGCAATGCGGATCCTATCACCAATAAATATCGCCGATTGCTGTATTCATTGCTTTACTAATACGATCAACTATTTTTTTATGCATGAAGGCTTTATAATAAACGAATTCCAAAAGCCCCATGCTTTATTTTATAAACAAAGGATTCTTTATGTCAGACGTTAAACACAGCAAATTATTAATTTTAGGTTCAGGCCCTGCAGGTTATACCGCCGCTATTTATGCCGCTCGCGCAAACTTAAAACCTGTTTTAGTGACCGGTCTTCAACAAGGTGGCCAACTTACTACTACGGATGAAATTGAAAACTGGCCTGGTGATTTTGAAATGACCACGGGTCCAGGTTTAATGCAACGTATGTTGCAACACGCTGAAAAATTTGAAACGGAAATCGTGTTTGATCACATTAATAAAGTCGATTTATCTTCTCGCCCATTCAAACTTTATGGCGATATGCAAACCTTCACATGTGATGCATTAATCATCGCAACAGGGGCATCTGCACGTTATATCGGATTAGAATCTGAAACCGCTTATAAAGGCCGCGGCGTTTCAGCTTGTGCAACCTGTGATGGTTTCTTCTATCGCAATAAACCGGTTGCTGTTGTGGGTGGCGGAAATACCGCCGTTGAAGAAGCACTTTACTTAGCCAATATTGCTTCTGAAGTGCACTTAATCCACCGTCGCGATAGTTTCCGCGCAGAAAAGATCTTAATCGATCGCTTATACAAAAAAGTCGAAGAAGGCAAAATCGTGCTTCATACTGACCGCACTTTGAATGAAGTATTAGGCGATAACATGGGCGTAACTGGTGTACGTTTAGAAAACGTGAAAACTGGCGAAAAAGAAGACGTGAAATTAGATGGTTTATTTATTGCTATCGGTCATGCACCAAACACTGAAATCTTCCAAGGCCAGCTTGAACTTAATAACGGTTATATCGTCGTTAAATCAGGTCTTGAAGGCAATGCGACAGCGACCTCTGTGGAAGGCGTATTTGCGGCAGGTGATGTGATGGATCACAACTATCGCCAAGCGATTACTTCAGCAGGAACAGGCTGTATGGCTGCATTAGATGCTGAACGTTATTTAGATGCACAAGAATAAATAAATTTCCTTATTTATTTTCCCCCCTCTTTAGCCAAGAGGGGTTAAGGGAGATTTTAAAGAATCAATTCTGTATCAATAAACTCGCCTTCAAACTCCCTCTCAATAGAGAGGGAGAACTTTTTAAATACTAACTCTACAAATCTATGGACAAACTTCGCCAAAAATATTTACAAAAATGGCTTCGTGCGCAGCAACAACCTGTTAAAAAATTAATGCGCACCAATATTGCCCTTGCCACACTTTCTTCCTTAATTCTTGTGGCTCAAACCTATTTTCTTGCGACATTGCTCGACAAGCTCATTATGCAACATGTCGATCGCGCTGAACTGGTTCCCTATTTTATTGCATTAATCATTACTTTTGCTTTACGTGCGGTCATTTTATGGCTACGCGAAAAAATTGGCTTTAAAGCAGGTCGATTACTACGAAATCACATGCGTCAAAAGATTTTAGATAAAATCCATCAAGTTGGTCCCGCAACCATCAATAACAAACCAGCCGGAAGCTGGGCAAGTATTATGCTTGAACAAGTGGAAAATCTACATAATTTCTATGCGCGTTTCTTACCACAACAAAGTTTGTCTGCCATTGTACCAATGGTGATTTTAATTGCTGTATTCCCACTCAACTGGGCGGCTGGATTGATTTTGATGGTCACGGCTCCGCTTGTGCCTATTTTTATGATTCTAGTAGGAATTGCAGCTGCAGATAGCAGCCAAAAAAATATGGCTACCCTTTCTCGCTTAAGTGCTCAATTTTTGGATCGCTTACGTGGTTTAGAAACCTTGCGTCTTTTCAACCGCACTTCAGAACAAACTCAACATATTGAAAGCACAACGGAAGACTTCCGTGAAACGACCATGGCCGTACTTAAAATGGCGTTTCTCTCTTCTGCTGTATTAGAGTTTTTCACCTCCATTTCCATTGCTTTAATGGCGGTGTACTTTGGTTTTAGCTATTTAGGCCAAGTCGAATTTGGTACTTATGGCACCACGCTAACCTTATTTACCGGCTTTTTCTGCTTAATTCTTGCGCCAGAGTTTTATCAACCATTGCGAGATCTCGGGACTTACTATCACGATCGTGCAGCTGGTATTGGTGCAGCTGATGCCATTGTAGATTTCTTAGAGGCAGATTATTTAATTGCACATCAAGGCAATGAACAAATTCCAGCACAAAGTGCGGTCGAAATTCAGGCTGAAAATTTAGTAGCGCTTTCTCCACAAGGTCAACCATTAACGAAGCCTCTTTCATTCCATATTCCGAAAGAAAGCCATATTGCTCTTGTCGGCCAAAGTGGCGCAGGAAAAACCTCTTTAATCAATGTATTACTGGGTTTCTTACCTTATGAAGGCAGCTTAAAAATTAATGGTGTAGAACTTAATCAAAGCCGTTTAAGCGACTGGCGTAAACAAATTGCGTGGGTAGGTCAAAACCCATTACTGCTACAAGGTAGCATCAAAGAAAACCTGCTTTTAGGCGATATTCAAGCAACTGAAGAGCAAATCGAGCAAGCCTTGATTTCTGCTCAAGCGAAAGAGTTTACCGATAAATTAGGCTTAGATAGTGAAATTAAAGATGGTGGGATAGGGGTGTCCGTAGGCCAAGCGCAACGCTTAGCTATCGCACGCGCTTTACTACGCAAAGGCAATTTATTATTACTCGATGAGCCAACGGCTAGCCTTGATGCTCAGTCTGAAAATCTGGTACTTGCTGCTCTTGCAGAAATGAGCCATAACCAAACCACCTTAATGATCACACACCGCATTGAAGATCTAAAACAATGCGATAACATTTTAGTGATGCAAGAAGGTGAAATTGTTCAACAAGGCCATTTCAACCAATTAAAAGATCAAGGCTTCTTTGCCGAATTATTGGCTCAACGAAAAGAGGATATTCAATAATGCATGCTTTACTTCCCTTTTTACGTTTATTTAAATTCGCCAAGTTGCCTTTATTTTTAGGCTTGGTTTTAATGATTACCGGCCTCGCATCCAGTATTGGCTTGCTAACTACTTCAGGTTGGTTTTTAGCGGCAACAGCAATTGCGGGTCTTGGCACGTTATTTAATTTCTTCTACCCTTCTGCCTCTGTGCGTGGACTTGCCATCAGTCGCACCCTTTTCCGCTATTTCGAAAAGTTGGTCACTCACGATGCGACTTTCCGCATCTTGGCTAAATTACGGGTACAAGTTTTTGAGAAGATTATTCCATTAAGCCCTGCGGTGTTAAATCGCTACCGTAACAGCGATTTATTAAACCGCTTAGTGTCTGATGTAGATACCCTCGATAGCCTTTATCTTCGCTTAATTGCGCCATTTATTACGGCTATTTTTGTGATTCTAGCTATGTGTATTGGCCTAAGTTTCGTCAATACTCCTTTAGCCTTAGGTTTAGGCATTAGCCTACTTTTATTGGTATTCGTTATTCCAACCGTTTTCTACCAACTTGGTAAAAAATTCGGTGATAAACTCGTGCATTCACGTGCACTTTACCGCACACAATTCCTAGAATTTATCCAAGCGCAAGCTGAATTATTGCTCTTTAATGCCGAAGATAAATTGAAAAATAACATGGCAAAAACCGAAACTAACTGGCAAGCAGACCAACAAAAAGAAGCCAATTTAAGCGGATTTTCAACCGCTCTTTCACTCTTCTTAAATGGTTTGATTATTGCCGCAATGTTGTGGTTTAGCTCACAAGCTGAGTTTGGTAACGATGAATATCGCATGGCGTTTATTGCACTCTTCACTTTTGCGGCCTTAGCC
>JABZOY010000091.1:0-6474 GCA_015255025.1 Haemophilus sp. | reverse complement strand
TTATTTTACCGATCCCATTGTTGTGTGATCTTTATGTAGGTGAGCCATTAAAGATAGGGACAGATGAAACTAAAGAGGTGTTTCTGACACGTGCTCAATCGGCATTATTAAGTTTAAACGTCAGTGAAAAAGGCAAATCTTAGGAGCAAATGATGACAGAAATATGGCAACTCTTCGGTGGTTTATTTATCGCCTTAATTTTTGCTTCCTCAGTGGGATATATTTTAAAACGCAGATCGGGTGTAGATACACCGAATAGCGTTATTGATAACCTGAATGCACGCATCAATGCTTGGTGGGTGATGATTGGGATTATCTTTATTGCGAGTTTATTAGGCTTTTATGGCGTGATTGGGCTATTTTTGATTATTTCATTTATGGGATTGCGTGAGTTTCTTTCTCTATTGAATATTCGTCGAGGCGATCATCTTGCGCTAGCCGCTTGTTTTTATGTGATCTTACCATTGCAATATTTTTTAGTCGCCATTGATTGGTTTAGCATGTTCACAATTTTCATTCCCGTATATGGCTTCTTATTTTTACCTATTCTGTCGGCATTACTCGGCGATCCGGCGCATTTCTTAGATCGTTCAACGAAAATTCAGTGGGCATTGATGATTAGTGTATTCTGTATTTCACATATCCCCGCTTTATTGGCTCTTGATATCTTAGGTTATGAAGGAAAAAATCTTTTATTAATGATCTTCTTAATCTTGGTAGTACAGTCAAGTGATGTGTTGCAATACGTTTGGGGTAAACTTTTTGGTAAGCATAAAATTGCACCAACCTTATCGCCATCTAAAACGGTAGAAGGTTTTGTTGGTGGGGTATTAAGCGCAAGTTTATTAGGGATGTTGCTTCATTGGCTGACACCATTTAATGCATGGCAAGCCTTTTTAATGAGTCTGTTAATTTGCTTAATGGGATTCTTAGGGGGGCTCGTGATGTCAGCCATGAAACGCAGTATGGGCGTGAAAGATTGGGGTAATATGATCAGTGGCCATGGTGGTATTTTAGACCGTATGGATTCGCTTTGTTTCTCCGCACCAATTTTCTTCCATATGGTGCGCTATTTCTGGGCATAGTTATAAATCATGAAATAAAAAAAGAGCGGTTAATTAACCGCTCTTTTTTTATTATTGACGATAGGTTTCTAAGAAACGAGCCAATTTGCCAATGGCTTCTTCTAATTGACCGGTATAAGGAAGTGTTACCACACGGAAGTGATCCGGTGAATGCCAGTTAAAGCCTTTACCATGAACAAGAAGCACTTTCTCTTTACGTAATAAATCGAGCACAAATTTTTCATCACTATGAATGTTGAATTTTTGGATATCGAGTTTCGGGAACATATACATTGCCCCCATTGGTTTTACGCAACTAATACCCGGGATTTGAGTAATTAAATCATAGGCTTTATTGCGTTGTTCCAGTAAACGACCACCCGGTTGAACAAATTCATTAATACTTTGATAGCCACCTAATGCGGTTTGAATGGCGTGTTGCATTGGTACATTTGCGCATAAACGCATAGACGCCAGCATATCCAAGCCTTCAATATAGCCTTTAGCATGTTGTTTTGGCCCATTTAAAATCATCCAACCTTGACGGAAGCCCGCAACACGATACGCTTTTGATAAGCCATTGAATGTAATGGTTAATACATCTGGTGCAAGGGCAGCAATATGATGGTGGATAGCACCATCGTAGAGAATTTTGTCATAAATTTCATCAGCAAAAATAATCAGATTATTTTCACGTGCAACTTGGATAATTTCTTCGAGTAACTCTTTGCTATAAACCGCACCTGTCGGGTTGTTCGGGTTGATCACGACGATAGCTTTGGTTTTGGCATTGACTTTCGCGCGAATATCATCAATAGCAGGGAACCAACCCGCTTCTTCATCACATAAATAATGTACTGCATTTCCGCCCGCTAATGTCACAGCCGCTGTCCATAATGGATAGTCTGGCATTGGAACTAAGACTTCATCACCATCATTGAGAAGAGCTTGCATGGACATGGTAATTAATTCAGATACACCATTCCCGATGTATACATCGTTTACTGTCGCATCATGAATACCTTTAGATTGATAGTATTGCACGATAGCTTTACGTGCCGAATATAACCCTTTGGAATCACAATAACCTTGTGCAGATGGTAGGTTGCGGATAACATCAACTAAAATTTCATCAGGCGCTTCAAAACCAAATGGGGCAGGGTTGCCGATATTAAGTTTTAAGATTTTGTTGCCTTCTTCTTCTAGGCGTAAAGCTTCTTTGTGAACCGGTCCACGAATATCGTAGCAAACGTGTTCTAATTTGTCTGATTTAGGAAAAGATCTCATTAGTAACATCCTATGATAATTAGATTTTCATTCAAAAATTACGTCTAATTTACGCTTAAATTCTTATCTTGAAAAGATTTAATAAAAAAATTTTTTGAATGTATTAAAGTGCGGTAGAATATGGGCTAATTTTTTGTGTGTTTTATTATTTTTCATGGGCCCTTTAGAACAAGCTAAATCTGAGCTAATTCGCCAGTTTGAAACCTTGGTGACAACTGATCAGCAACCCGCTATTGCACGTCTTCAGACGAAGATGAAATTGGGTGTTGATCTTTTGGCATGGATGAAGGGGCAACTTGTTTATCCACAATTTTATTTACGTTTTCGTGATGAAGCTAAAACCGTCGCAGCGGTGGGGAAAGTGCGGTCATTTTCAGATGTGAATTTGGCACAGCAATTTATTCAAGAGTACGATTTCCCATTAGTGGGCGGTTTACAGTTTCAAGGTGAAAGCCAGTTTATTTTGCCTCAAGTTTTAATTGAACAACATGGTGAGACAGTAGTTTCTGTGTTTGTTGAAACAAATGAGCTTGATTCAGCAAAAGCGGTGTTGAATTCATTCGAAAAAACAACCGCACTTTTACCACTTAATCAATTAACCATCGAAAGCATGGTGCCAAAAGCAAACCAAGAAACGTGGTGTGACTGGGTCAATCAAGCACTCGCTCGTATTCGACAAGGGGAATTAACCAAGCTTGTTTTGGCAAATGAAACCGTGTTTGGTCTTCATAGTAAGTTAAACGGAAAAGATTTTCTTGCAGCAAGCCAAGCCAAAAATAGTGGTTGTTACCATTTTTTATGGGCAGATAATGCTGAACACTGTTTTGTAGGTTCGACGCCTGAACGCTTATTTGCACGAGATGATCGTCAGTTATTTACGGAGGCGCTTGCGGGTACTGCACCTGTTAGTGATAATCCGAGTGAAAATGATGAACGTGCGAATTGGCTGTTAAATGATGAAAAAAACCTCAATGAAAACTGGTTGGTGGTTGAAGATATTTCACAAAATATCAGTCACTTAGTGGAACAAATTACCGTTGATGATGTCGCATTAAAGTCATTACGCAAAGTGCAGCATTTGATTCGAAAAATGCACGCAAAATTGACCGCACTTTGTACGGATGCCGATTTACTGAAGGCAATTCATCCAACGGCAGCGGTATCAGGTTTACCACAGCAACAAGCGAAGAAAGCTTTAGCTGAAATAGAAACCTTTGATCGTCGTTGGTATGCCGGAACATTAGGCGTGATGAGCCAAAATCTCTCAGAATTTTGTGTTACTATTCGTTCGGCTTTTATTGAAGAAAACCAAGTGCGTGTATTTGCTGGTGCCGGTATTGTGGAAGGCTCACAACCCCTAGAAGAGTGGTTAGAAATTGAACGTAAAGCGGCAGGGCTGATTTCCCTGTTTGCAGAGAATAACGGAGAATAAGAAGAATGTCTGTAAGCGTATTTAATCGTTGTTGGTCAAAGGTGATCTTAGAAACCTTGGTTCGCCAAGGCGTGAGTCACTTTTGTATTGCGCCTGGTTCACGCTCAACACCTTTAACGCTAGAAGCTGTGCGTTTACAAAATGCTTCTCGTGCAACGTGCCATAGTCACTTTGATGAACGTGGTTTAGGCTTTTTTGCGTTAGGGATTGCAAAATCTACTCAAGCACCTGTTGCCGTGATTGTCACCTCGGGCACCGCAGCAGCAAATTTATATCCAGCAATTATCGAAGCTCGTCAAACAGGCGTGAATTTAATTATTCTTACCGCTGATCGCCCACCTGAATTATGGGAATGTGGGGCGAATCAAGCTATCGTGCAACAAAATATGTTTGCCGATTACCCTGTGGCAAGTGTCAATCTACCGAAACCTCAGGCAGATTATGCAGCAAAATGGTTAATTTCTACGTTAGAACAAGCTTGCTATAAACAAAAACAACAACCAGGTGTGGTACATATCAATGTGCCTTTTGCAGAGCCACTTTATAATGCCCAAGAGCAAGAAATTGACGGTCATCCATGGTTAATGCCAATTCAACGTTGGTTAAGCCAGCCTAAAAATTGGGTTGATCATCAACCATTACAGCAAGAAGTGTTAATGCACGAGAATTGGGATACTTGGCGTACAAAACGTGGTGTGATTGTGGCAGGACAATTAACGCCTGAACAAGCAATGGGTATTAACTCATGGGCAAATACCATGGGGTGGATTTTGCTTACGGATATTCAATCAGGTGTTGAGCCTCTCATGCCTTATGCGGATATTTGGCTAGCAAACCAAACGGTAAAACAAAAACTACTTCAAGCTGATATCGTGATTCAATTTGGTTCTCGTTTTATCAGTAAACGTATTAACCAATTCTTAGCGGAATTTCAAGGCGAATTTTGGGTGGTGGAGCAAAGTCAAAATGCAGTTGATCCAAACCACCATACGCAAACTCGCTTTAACGCCAAAGCGCATCATTGGTTGCGTGCACACCCGCCATTGCGTCAAAAGCCTTGGTTGCTCGAACCTCTGGCACTTTCAAAATTCTGTGCAACCTTTATCGAACAACAAGTCGGTGGCAATCTTAATGAAGCCTCATTAGCACATCATATTGAGCGTGTTTTACCTTACAACGGTATTTTGTTCTTAGGAAACAGTCTTTTTGTGCGTTTGGTTGATGCGTTAACCAAATTACCTGAAGGGTATCCGATTTATACTAACCGTGGTGCAAGCGGAATTGATGGCTTATTAGCAACGGCTGCAGGTATTGGTATCGGTGCCGATCAACCTGTGGTGGCCATGATTGGTGATACGTCCACGCTTTATGATTTAAACTCTTTAGCCTTATTTAAGAATGTCACTCAACCGACTATTATTTTTGTTATTAACAATAATGGTGGCGCAATCTTTGATATGTTGCCAGTGGAAGAAGAGGTGAAAGAGCAGTTCTATCGCTTGCCACATAATGGTGATTTCTCTCAAGTCGCGGCAATGTTTGGCTTAAAATATGCCTTGCCTTACACCTGGGCAGATTTAAGCTCCGTGTTAAAACAAGCTTATACTCGCCGCCGTGCGACATTAATTGAAATCAAAACAAACCCAAGTGATGGCAGCGCAACCTATAAGCGCTTGATTGAACAAATCAGCCACGCGGTGATTGGTGAATAATTTTTCCCCTCTTATATAGAGGGGATTTCTTTATATGGCATTATTATGATGAATCTTGTTTTTCTTCATGGCTTATTAGGTACGAAATCAGATTGGCAAAAAGTCATCGAAAATCTACCGCACTTTCGTTGTTTCTCTCTCGATTTACCGTTTCATGGTGAGAATAAAGCTGTTGCCGTTGAAGATTTTGAGCAAACCGCTCAGTGCCTTGAAGAACAAATTCAACATCTCATAAAAAATGAGCCTTATATCTTAATCGGTTATTCACTTGGTGGACGAATCGCACAATATTATGCACTGCAAGCTAGAGTGAAAATAGGGCATTTAAAGGCAGTCATTTTAGAAGGAGCGAATTTAGGTTTACAGTCTGAGCAAGAAAAGCAAAGTCGTTTGGTCAATGACAAAATGTGGGCTGAGCGTTTTTTCCATGAAAAGCCTGAAATCGTGCTCGAAGATTGGTATCAACAACCTGTTTTTTCTCATTTAAATGAACAGCAACGTAAGGCATTAATTGAAAAGCGAAAAGCCAATTGTGGTGCAAATATTGGTCATATATTGTTAGCCACTAGTCTTGCCAAACAGCCTGATTTTCGAGAGAAAGTGCGGTCAAGTTTGCTGCCATTTTTTTATTTTTGTGGTGAACGAGATCAGAAGTTTCGCCAAATGGCAGAGGATAATCAACTTGATTTAACGATTATTCCTGATGCAGGTCATAATGCACATTTAGAAAACCCGACATATTTTGCTGAAAAAATCAAAAATATCGTATTAAAAATTGCTCAACCTTAAGGGAAATGCTAGGATTTAGCCCTTTCATTTTATTTGACTCTTAAGGAAGCAAAATGTCCTCACAACTTCGTAATGATCCACTGAAGGTTGCATTAGCCTCTATGGTGGGTACCGCAATTGAATTCTTCGATTATTATATCTATGCCGCTGCGGCAGTATTAGTTTTTACCACTGATTTTATTATTGAGCG
>JABZOY010000090.1:0-6526 GCA_015255025.1 Haemophilus sp. | reverse complement strand
TGTTAGAAGCGGGCGAAGTAGATGGTTTAGTCTCTGGTGCCGTTCACACCACTGCAAATACCATTCGTCCACCGATGCAAATCATCAAAACAGCACCAGGTAGCTCAATTATCTCGTCTGTATTCTTCATGTTATTACCAGACCAAGTATTAGTATATGGTGACTGTGCAGTAAACCCAGAGCCAACAGCTGAACAACTTGCTGAAATCGCAATTCAATCCGCTGAATCGGCAAAAGCATTTGGTTTAAATCCGAAAGTCGCAATGCTTTCTTACTCAACCGGTACTTCTGGTTCAGGTCAGTCTGTAGAGAAAGTGAAAGAAGCTACCCGTATTGCACTAGAAAAACGTCCTGATTTATTAATCGACGGTCCATTACAATACGATGCAGCTGTAATGAAAGATGTAGCAGCGTCTAAAGCACCAAACTCTAAAGTGGCAGGTCAAGCAAACGTATTTGTATTCCCTGATATCAACGCGGGTAACATCGGCTATAAAGCGGTTCAACGTTCTGCAGATTTAGTGGCTGTAGGCCCAATGCTTCAAGGTATGCGTAAACCGGTTAATGACTTATCTCGTGGTGCATTAGTGGATGATATCATCTACACCATCGCATTAACCGCGATCCAAGCAACACAAGCTTAATTAAAGCCATTGTTGTAAAACACTAAAGAAAATAACCGCACTTTTGATGATTCAAAATGCGGTTATTTTTAGGGTTGTTTTTAATGACTACTCTACGGATTTTAAGTATTCAACCAGCTTCATGCCAATTTCTCTTCTCCATCCTAAAAGCAGATCAGGTTGTTTTGACATATCTTCATTTTTTAGCCAAACCCATTTAATGAGATCTTCTAAATTTCGTTTACTTGCCAGAATATCAAGAGTTAACCCTTTTGGTGTCAGTTCATAAGCTTTTTCTTGTAACAATCGAATTGCCTTTTTATAACGAGGATCATCCACAATACGCACTAAACGTTTGGGATAATCATAAGGCGAAATTCGTCGGCTTTGTGCTAACAATTGAAGCATTTTTTTACCACGCACACGGACTTCATTTTCAGATAATCCAAGCGCTAACATTTCTGATGTATTGCGAGGATTGTTTTTTGCGACTTTCCAAAGGTTGTCAGATTTCACCACATAAGAAAGGGCTAAATTTCGTGCCATTGCGGTTTCTTGTCGCCACTTTGCCAATAGTTGTAAACGCGCTAATTCGAGCGGATTCAATTTCCAAACATTCGGAATATCCAAATAAGCTTTATTTGGATCGCGATCGTCTAATTTACTGGTTTTCGAGATCGCAAGCTGGCAATCATCAATTACCGCTTGAAGCCAAGATGATTGCACTAATTCTATTTGCATTTTTTGATAGACCGGCAAGAGATACCATACATCCCCTGCAGCATATTGTAGCTGTACGGGGGAAAGTGGGCGTTTTAGCCAGTTTGTACGCGTTGCCCCTTTATCCATTTCAATGCCTAAATAATGTAACACCAATTTGGCTAGGCCCGCTGAATTAGCAAAACCTAGAAAACGTGCCATAATTTGCGTATCCATCATAGGTTGTGGAAGTGCATCAAACTCTTGTAAGAAAACCAATAAATCTTCATTACAAGCATGCAAAATTTTTGTCACCTGCTGATCGCGTAATAATTCCACAAAAGGTGAAAAATCAGTAATGGATAAAGGATCGATTAATGAAACACGTTCACCATCATAAAGTTGAATTAATCCTAATTTAGGATAATAGGTCGATATTCGCATAAATTCGGTATCTAAAGCGACCGCACTTTGCTGACGAGCTAACTGACAAACCTGAGCCAGTTCTTCATTATTTTGAATTAACGTAAAGTGCGGTTGATTTTGGCATTCTTTTATCATTGTAATAGGATGTATTTTCAAATAGAGATACAGACTAAACAGGGATATGAACACATATCCCTGATTTAATTAATGTTGCGCGCGTTTTGCTATTTCTTCATCACGCAGTATGCGTCTTAAAATTTTGCCTACATTACTTTTCGGCAATTCATCGCGAAACTCAATATCTTTCGGGACTTTATAACCTGTGAGATGTTGTCTGCAATGCTGGCGTAATTCATCACGCGTGAGGCTATCATCTTTCTTCACAACGAAGATTTTGATGGTTTCTCCCGACACCTCATGTGGCACACCAATAGCGACCACTTCAGCAACTTTATAATTTAGCATCACGACATCTTCGATTTCATTTGGATAAACGTTGAAGCCTGAAACTAAGATCATATCTTTTTTGCGGTCAACAATACGGAGGCTATAGCTCTCATCCATAATGACGATGTCACCCGTTGCCATCCAGCCATCTTTAAGCACTTCAGCAGTCGCTTCAGGACGTTGCCAATACCCACGCATGACTTGTTCACCTTTAACCCAAAGCTCTCCGGCTTCACCAAGTTGTGCTTCTGAGCCATCGTCTTTGATAATCTTAATATCAGTATTTGGCACTGGTACACCGATTGTACCATTGTGTTTCACCACATTAATCGGACAAGCGGCAATTAGCGGTGAACATTCTGTCATGCCGTAACCTTCGATGATGTTACAGCCGGTTAAATCATGCCAACGTGTTGCGACTGATTGCTGGATCGCCATACCGCCGCCAACAGAAAGTTTTAATCGTGAAAAATCCACTTCTTTGAAATTTTCATTATTAAGTAGCGCATTAAACAGGGTATTTACCCCTGTAATCGCTTCAAAACGGTATTTTTTGAGTTCTTTCACAAAGCCATCAATATCACGTGGATTCGTAATTAAGAGTGCGGTAACGCCAAGCTCTAAGAAAAGTAAACAGTTTACCGTTAAAGCAAAAACATGATAAAGCGGTAAAGCCAGTACGGCAACGCGTTGCTTAGCATGATCGCCAATAAATGGCTCTGCAATCCACTTCGCTTGGAAAATATTGGTAATAATATTGCCATGTGTCAGCATTGCGCCCTTAGCAACACCGGTCGTTCCACCTGTATATTGTAAGAAGGCTAAATCTTCACGATCTACTTGAGGACGAACATATTGACGAAATTTACCAATACTCAATACTTCACGGAAAGTGACAGCATTCGGTAATTTATATTTTGGCACTAATTTTTTGACGTATTTCACGACAAAATTGACCAAATTACGCTTACCAAAAGAAAGCTGGTCGCCCATTCTTGTCAAAATCACGTGTTTCACTTTAGTGTTAAACACGATTTTTTCTAAGGTTGAAGCAAAGTTTGAAACCACAACAATGGCTGTTGCACCGCTATCTTGTAACTGATGTTCTAATTCTCGAGGGGTATAAAGTGGATTCACGTTTACCACAACCAAACCAGCACGTAAGATACCAAAAAGCGCAATAGGATATTGCAATAAATTCGGCATCATCAATGCAACACGCTCACCTCGTTCTAACTTCAATTCATTTTGTAAATAAGCGGCAAATGCACGGCTACGCTCTTCTAATTTACGAAATGTTAAAACCTGTCCCATGTTGATATAGGCAGGACGGTCTGGGTGCTCACGAATTGCTTTATCTAAAATATCGAGAATCGAATCATACTTGGATGTATCCAGCGTGGTAGGTGAACCTTCTGGATAATTTTGAAACCAAACTTTTTCCATTTTTTATCCTTATTCTTTGGAAAATTTTCTTAATTTTATCATTTAGTTAATAGAGATAATAGCGAATTTCAGGCTCACCATACCAATAATACGGTCGTCTACCGAAAAAGCCCCAATCATCCCACATATCATCTGGATAATAATAACTTTGTGAAAGCTTCCAGACACGATAATGATTGGTTTTAATAACCGGATAAATATAGTTGGCTTGATCAACCTTGCCTTGTTCTGTTTTCAGCAAGGTACCACCAATTGTAATAAATTGATCTTTTAAGCTTTCAGGTTCTACAAAGCCATCAAGATAAGTGATAAAACGTCCATTAGGTTGTTCATCAATCATAGGTTTTGCTGAGGTTGCATAAACTGGATAGCTTAATACTTCAATTTTAGTTTTATTCGGCAAGGTTTGTGCGGTTAATACTTTTCCACCCAAACGTATTGATTTGCACTGACAGCTATAATCACTCGGTTGAATTGAAGATAATGATTTTAAAGTAAACTGCTCTTTTTCCAGCCCTTTCGGTGCATTGACACATCCCACTAATGTGGCCGAAAGTGCGGTCAAAACTAAGATCGTTTTTTTATTCATCTTCAACTCCTTTTTGAAAATTATTCACGCCCAGGTAATTTTTTCCAAGTTACTTCATTACGCAAATAAACAGGTTCAATTTCTAAGGCGGATATGACTTTATTCTGAGCATAATCTGTTAAAGCAAGCTCAAGCATATATTGTGCAGAAGGTAAAATAATATCACTCCCTTCTAAACCACTGTCTTTAAATTGAGGATATGCAGCCCAACCAGTGCCGACTCGATAGGCGGTTAAATCTGAAAGCTGTTCAAGCACTTTTTCTGGTTGGCAAACTTGCTCTTCAATAACGGAGTTCCATTGGTAAAACTCACCCAATTCTGACCGCACTTTTTCTCGTTTTATTTGAGAAAAATAAACTTCATTCATTCTCGCATCAATGGCAGCTGCCACATTTTCAGCTTGATGTAATTCAAATGCAGCCTGAGCCATTGCTGTTAAATTTGATACAGCAATAACAGGTAAATCAGCACCAAATGCAAGCCCTTGAGCAATCCCTGCACCAACACGAACACCAGTAAAACTACCCGGGCCGCGTCCAAATGCTAACGCATCCACTTGTTTCAAATTGATACCTGAATTAACAAGTAACTCATCAACCATTGGAAGAATACGTTTTGTGTGTGTACGTTGTGCTAATTCATCTAAATATGTTTTTTCGCCTTTATGCCAAAGTGCAACAGAACAGGCTTCTGTTGAAGTATCAAGTGCTAATAAGGTGATATTTTTCATTATTAATCCATTTTCTCATTTTGTAAG
Organism: Haemophilus sp.; assembly: GCA_015255025.1. Taxonomy (GTDB): domain Bacteria; phylum Pseudomonadota; class Gammaproteobacteria; order Enterobacterales; family Pasteurellaceae; genus Haemophilus_D. The sequence continues at coordinate 1,538 of JABZOY010000090.1, read as the reverse complement.
AATTGTACCACTTTGTTGAGATCTCGGGTACGGGTTGAATTAGGTAAACTTTTTAGAAAGGTTTCGCCGTAATTTCGCATAACAAGACGATTATCACAAATAATTACCGCACCACGATCTGTTACATCTCGAATTAGGCGTCCTACACCTTGTTTCAGCGTAATAACCGCTTCAGGGATCTGTATATCATTAAATGGATCGCCTCCTTGTAATCGGCAATCTTCAATACGTGCTTTTAGTAAAGGTTCATCTGGTGCGGTAAAAGGCAATTTATCAATAATGACTAAGGAAAGAGCATCACCACGGACATCCACGCCCTCCCAAAAGCTAGAAGTTGCAACCAGCACGCTATGAGTTTCATGAATAAACTGTTCGAGTAATTTTGCTTTAGGCATTTCACCTTGTAATAAGATAGAAAGCTCACTATTTTCTCTAAAATACTCTGCCAAGCCTCTCATCATTAAATAGGAAGTACAAAGCACAAAGCATCGCCCTTTATTCGCTTCAATGATAGGCAACAACATTTCACCAAGAGATTGTAACGTATTATTTTGATTTGTTGCCGGTAAATAACGTGGTACGCAAAGTAGCGATTGATTAGGATAATCAAAAGGACTGTGAAGAATTTTTTGTTCTGCTTGCTCAATACCAAGTCGCTGACAGAAATGATTAAAAGTGCCTCCAACTTCAAGCGTCGCCGAGGTGAAAATCCAAGCTGCTTCTTTATTATTTAGCTGTTCACCAAATTTATCTGCGACAGTAAGTGGCGTAATATGCAAACCAAATTGTCGCCCCATACTTTCGTACCAATAACAATAACCAACAATAGCCGTATCACAAAGACGCGTTAATTGATTCTTGATACTTTCAGTGCGTTCAAAAATACTATCCAAAGTCTGAGAGCGACCTAATGCAATCTTGATAACTTCAGAAAGAAACTCTATTTTTTCTTGTAATAATTCAACCGATTTTCTGACCGCACTTTGCTTAAATAGCTCACGCCAGTTTCCTCGCTGATTTCCTTCCCCAAGAAGAAGACGGAAATCTTGAATAACTTTAAGCAATGTATCTACAGTAGTGCCAAGCTGCGGCATATCTTTCAATTCTGTTCGATAAACAATATTAATATCTTTACATAAATCAAATAGCTGGCGAGAAGTTAATGATTGACCAAAATACTGGCTTGCAATATCGGGAAGTTGATGTGCTTCGTCAAAGATGATGACTTCTGCATTGGGAATAAGCTCACCAAAGCCACTTTCTTTTACCGCCATATCAGCAAAGAAAAGGTGGTGATTTACTACTACAAGATCCGCATTTAGCGCTTTTTTACGAGCTTGTGCTACATAGCATTCAGCGTAGTTAGGGCAATCTGTTCCCAAACAACTTTCTGCCGTACTCGTCAATTGAGGCAAAATTGAGCTATCTTCAGCCAATTCAATACATTCTGTCAAATCACCTGTTTTCGTCGCATTATTCCATTTTCTTACTTTACTTAAATCGGCTAAAACAGATTTATCCCCAAGCACACCTTGAGC
>JABZOY010000008.1:0-33853 GCA_015255025.1 Haemophilus sp. | reverse complement strand
AAAAATATTTTTAAAACAAGTCAATCAACAAGTGCCCACACAGATTGTCTGATATATTGTTAAAGAGCAAAAAAATAAATTGGTCGGCGAGATAGGATTTGAACCTACGACCCACTGGTCCCAAACCAGTTGCGCTACCAAGCTGCGCTACTCGCCGACGATTGAGCACAATTATAGTGAGCTTTTCTTTTCAGTCAATTAATTTTTTAGATTCCTCTTTCAACTGCTCAAAATTATTCCAGTTTTTTCAACCACACTTTTGTTGTCTTTGTAAAATAAGGCGTTGTCAGTTAAAATAGCAAACGTTTACTTAATTCCACCTTGAGGAAAAATGCATGACTGCCCAAATTATTTCAGGTACTGAACTATCAAAAAAAATCAAATCTGATGTTGCCAGTAAAATTGAACATTATCGTGCTCAAGGTAAACGTGCACCAGGGCTGGCAGTAATTTTGGTGGGGGCGGACCCCGCGTCTCAAGTCTATGTGGGCAGTAAGCGAAAAAGTTGTGAGGAAATCGGGATGGTTTCAAAATCCTATGATTTACCTGAAACAACTTCAGAAGCAGAACTACTACAACTGATAGATCAATTAAATGCCGATGAAAGCATTGATGGTATTCTCGTCCAGCTTCCATTGCCTGAACAAATTAATAGCACATCAGTGATTGAGCGAATTAGCCCTGAAAAAGATGTGGATGGTTTCCACCCTTATAATGTGGGGCGTTTATGCCAACGTATCCCAACTTTACGCGCTTGCACCCCTTATGGAGTGATGAAATTATTAAAAACCACAGGTATCGATTTACACGGTAAACATGCGGTGATCGTTGGTGCATCAAATATTGTAGGGCGCCCGATGTCTCTTGAATTATTATTGGCTGGCGCTACTGTCACAGTGACACACCGTTTCACCAAAGATTTAGAACATCATATTCGTCAGGCGGATGTTTTAGTGGTAGCTGTGGGTAAACCTCGTTTTATTCCAGGCGATTGGATTAAAGAAGGGGCAACAGTCATTGATGTGGGGATTAACCGTATCAATGGCAAATTAGTGGGTGACGTGGAATATGATGTGGCGCTACAAAAAGCGGCTTATATTACGCCGGTACCTGGTGGAGTAGGACCAATGACAGTTGCCATGCTGATGTTTAATACACTTTATGCTTATGAGCATAACAATCAACTGGTTTAAGAAATAAAAAAGTGCGGTTAAATTTGACCGCACTTTTGTCTTAATGTAATTTCAATCTTGGTTTTAAATAGTGGTTAAGTTTATCCACTAAAATAATCAAGCCGATCTTAATACATCCATGCAAAGCATGTTGATGCATACGATATAAAGACACATACGCAAATTGTGCAAATTTACCTTGAACAGTCAGAGGGTTTTTCCCAAATTTATTTGAGATGCTACCCAATGCGGTAAAGCTTGAAAGAGAAACCAAGGTTCCTTTATCGTTGTATTTGAATGCTTTTAATGGTTTTTGCTCAAAAAGTGCAAAGATATTTTTTGCACAAGCTTTTGCCATTTGGTGTGCCGCTTGCGCTCTTGGCGGAACTAATTTACCGTTTGGTTGCATTAATGCTGCACAGTCGCCAATGGCAAAAATACTGTCATCTACCGTAGTTTGAAGGGTATCTTTTACCACTAATTGATTGATACGATTAAGCTCTAATCCATCGAATTGCTGTGTCACCGTTGAGGTACGAACACCCGCTGCCCACACAATCAGATCAGCTTTAATTTCTTCGCCATCTTTGGTAATAAGTGTGTTAGGTTGGGCTTCCGTGATCATCGTATTTAATTTCACATTTGCCCCCATTTCTTGTAATTCATCTAATACTGCTGCAGATAAATTTTCGGGTAGAGCAGGCAGTAATCGAGGACCCGCTTCAACTAAAGTGACTTGCAAGCAAGAATTATCAATTTTACCGTAGCCGTAAGAAGATAAGTCTTCAGTCGCATGATAAAGTTCAGCAGTTAATTCCACACCAGTTGCGCCGCCACCAACAATCGCAATATTGACTTTGTTTTCATCCACTAGTTTTTGTTTAAACTCTTCTTCACCGATATCATCTAATGCACGGTTCTCAGAGAATTTAAGGAATAATTCCAACATTCTTTGTTGAAAACGAAGCGCTTGATCAGAGCTATCTAAGAAAATACAGTTATCGGCGACGCCTTTTGTATTGAAATCATTCGATTTACTGCCGATTGCAATCACTAAGTAGTCATAAGGAATACGGCGCGCAACCACAAGCATATCGCCTTCTTGCCCATAAACAGGGGCAAGCTCAACATATTTTTGTTCACGATTAATGCGTGTGATCGAACCTTGCTCAAAACTGAAATGGTGGTTTTTACCGTGAGCACGATAGCTCAGAGAATCCATACCATCATCCATGACACCTGTTGCAATTTCATGTAATAGAGGTTTCCACAAGTGGGTCGCATTGCGGTCAACAAGCGTTACTTTAGCTTGTTTCTTACGACCTAATTTGTCACCTAAAAATGTCGCTAATTCAATGCCGCCAGCGCCACCACCAACGATCACGACGTTTTTCATAAAGTTCTCCTAAAAGAAAAATTGTTAAAAATGTTAAACTAATGTAATGATAGCATAACAAATAAACAAGACGAAAAAATTTAATGGAAATTGACCGCACTTTATTGATGGCAGCGATCGTAAAGCGGTTGTAATTGTTGAATGGTTTGGGTGATAAATAAAACGGGATCGATTTGATGGAGTTCAGCTTTTTCAATGCTTTTTCCAATGCACCAAAAATCTTCATCTGAACGTAAGAGAAGATCTTTTTCAGAAATGTCCTTCACTTGGCGAAAATCATCATATTCGCTTTCATCTTCTCGCCAAATATCAAAATCTGCAAATTGTTTGAAATCAAATTGATCAAGCCACTGATTATATTGTTGCACATTAATTTGTGAGCGATCTGCACGATAGCAATGCCAATCTAAACACACTCTTAGTCGGCGACGATTTAATAGCACAGAAAAGATTGCTGCAGAATTTTGGTTGAACTCGTATTTAAAATAAGCAAAGAAATGAGCGCGTACCTGCCAGCCATTGGTCCAGCTTTCAATATGCGGTTTCGCAAAAGGCATGCCAAGCTGCTTTGCCACTTCTTGAATAATCGCTTTCCAATTATCCCAATGTAATTTGTAATCAGCTTTAATCGCTGGAATATCTTCCGGACAAAATTTCTTCATCTGGGCGAATTGGTAGAACGGAATATTGAACAGTTCGCAAGATTCAGCATTAAGTGAGAGCATAGTGTTTCCTTAAAAATCACAGTAATTTTTGACCGCACTTTGTGTGAAGAGCTGTTTATCTTCCCAACGCAACAGAGTCATTCGATTATTCCACACACAACCTGTATCTAAGGCATAAATACCTTGAGGGAGATTCTCATCGACTAAACTTGCCCAGTGCCCAAATACAATCGGGATCTGTTTATAAAGAGGATTATCCAAATTAAACCAAGGTATAAGCTCCGCCGGCGCATCTTTCAAAGAGGATTTACAGGCAAAATCAAAGCGATGATCTGAATAGCAAAAACGCATTCGAGTGAACGCATTAATAATGTAACGATGACGTGCTAAGCCCTGCAAATCTGGCGACCAACGATCGGGTTGTTCTGAATACATATTTTCAATGAGATAATAAAAATCACCATGCTTTAAAATGTGTTCCACTTCAGCTGCACAAGATTTCGCGGTTTCCAAATCCCAATCTGGCGAAATGCCTGCATGTGCCATCAGGAAGTTTAATTTTTCATTATGCACAAGTAAGGGTTGATGGCGTAACCAGTCAATGAGTTCATCAAAATCGGGTGCATTAAAAATAGCATCGACACGGTCACGAGGCTTCACTTTTTTAATACCCAGTGCGGTTGCAATTAGATGCAGATCGTGATTACCAAGGACAGTCTGCGCCGTACTTCCAAGTGATTTTACAAAACGAAGACATTCAAGTGATTTATCTCCACGCGCCACAAGATCCCCCACAAGATAAAGTTTATCTTGCACAGGATTGAAGTTTACTCGTTCTAATAAAAGCTGTAATTCATCATAACAGCCTTGTAAATCACCGACGAAATAGGTTGCCATTTTTGACCGCTCTTTTTACTCTTCTGAATCTAAGATTTCATCTTTATTGATATCAGCTGGTGGATTATCCGCCAACCAGTTCGCTAGGCGTGCATAATCTGCGATAGCTAAATTTTCTGCTCGTGCATTTAAATCAATACCAAGTGCGGTCAGATTTTCAGGTGAAAATAGTGTTGAAAGCGCATTACGCAATGTTTTACGACGTTGATTAAACGCTTGGGAGCAAACACGGTTCAACCAATATAAATCTTTTACAGGGTGCGGTAATTCTTTATGCGGAATTAAACGAACAACCGCTGAATCTACTTTCGGTGCTGGTTTAAATGCGGAAGGTGGAACTTCAAGCACGGGCATCACTTGGCAGAAATATTGCGCCATAATGGTTAAACGACCGTAAGCTTTGCTATTTGGTCCTGCGCATAACCGTTTGACTACTTCTTTTTGCAGCATGAAGTGCATATCTTGAATCACATCGTGATACTTAAATAAGTGGAACATCAATGGGGTAGAAATGTTGTAAGGCAAGTTACCAAATACGCGTAACTTCTGACCTTTTTCCGCTAAATTCTCTTTTGTATAAAGCTCACCAAAATCAAATTGCATCGCATCCGTTTCAATGACGGTGAGTTTTTGATGTAAAAATGGATGATGACGTAAACGTTCTGCGAGGTCTCGGTCAAGCTCAACCACCGTAAGATAATCGACAAGCTCTCCAACAGGCTCCGTTAATGCACCAAGCCCTGGGCCAATTTCTACTAAGAATTGATTCGGTTGTGGATGAATTGCCGCCACGATCCCTTGAATGACGGAGGTATCATGTAAAAAGTTTTGTCCAAAGCGTTTACGGGCTGTATGGCCTAAGTGTTTTTTTGAGTTCATAAAATAGTCTAGTAAATGATAAAGTTTGTGGTTTATATCTTTAAATATCTAGCCACTCTGGTTTTATTTCTCTCGGGGAGATCTCATTAACATTATCATGGTAATGAATAATATGGCATGCATTCTTAGAATTGGGATGCCAATGTATAAAATTTTCTTTGTCTTGCGAGTAAAAACAAATCATAGGTCTATTTAACCCTGAAGCAATATGAATCGTTGATGTATCTACCGAAATAAGTAGGGCACAGTTTCTAATCAACTCAATGGTATGGTAGATCGTTGTGTGAGGATTTGGGTAAACAAATACATCATCAAATTGATTAGCGATTCTACTTAAATGCTCATGAGTATCTGGTGTTGAGAGTAAGACCAATGGGCATTTACGATGATTTCTAATATATGCTAAGTAATCTATAACGTGAGTATCGTTAAATTTTCTATTTTTCCCCGCACCATAGAAGTTAATTGTAATGTAATTATTTAACTTGTTATCAGTAATAAATTGAAGAATTTCTTCTTTGGTTGAGCCATCTTGCGGAATGTCATAGCTATTATCACTTAGACTGATGTTTGACTGAGCTAAAGCCTCTTTGTAAATTTCTGAGAAATGACCGTCTTTAGTAATATTTATATTAAAAATATTATAATCTGCTTTTCTATAGCCGATATAATTACGGGCATTGATTATTCTCAATAACAACAAGTCTCGGTTTCTAAGTACAAGAGTTGGATCAATGACAACATCGTATCTTTCTTTTCTAATAAACAGTGCCGTCTTGATGTAGTCGAGAATGTTTCTTTTCTTTACAAGATAAATCTCATCAATGTTATGGTTTCTTTGAAACAGATAAGCGTTTTGTTTCGTGCAGATGACACCAATCTTTATCAAGGGGTTAAATTTCTTTATTTCCCGAAAAACAAAAGAACTAACGATATAGTCGCCAATTTTCCCATCTTGTCGCAAAAATAAGAAACTCTTAGGATGTTTTAAACTTTGGGGATTGGCTGATCTTGATGATTTATCGAGTATCCATTTCCCTATTTTTAACCTTAGTGCTTTTAGCTTATTCATATCGATGTTCAATTTTGTCTATTTCTGAGTCACTGTTTAATCCTCTAAATACACATGGTGGTTCAATGCCATAGGCATCAACACGTGTTTTTTGGATTAATCCCGTCAGATAATCAGCAGGCAGTCTTATTGGATAAGCGTAGTTAAGTAATTTTTTAGCGCCCGATAATGTAATTAAATAAGCGGTTGCATAGATAATACATCTTCTTGAATTTTTTGAAGGTGACTTGTAATGTGCAAGTCTATATCCTTCCACAATCCGTTTTTTAAAGAAATGGGATTTAACTTTTCCGTGATCAAAAAAGATCAACTCATGATTTTTATTAATTTTATTGAGCGTATCTTCAACAATTTCCTTAAAGTGCTGTGAAACGATCGCATCGTCTTCAAGAATAATGGCACTTTTAATATTGTTTTCTACCATGTGCTCATAAACTTTAATATGGCTTATTGCACAGCCAATTTCGCCGAGCGTTAAGGGCTTAGGTGATAAATAGTGTTTCGGATAGAAATCATAATCGACAGATTCTAATACGGAAGCAGGAAGTTTTTTCCCATCTGTCGCATCAAAAAAACTAAAGTCTAACCCCAAACCAGAAAGGCGCTTAGCAATATTTTCTCTTCTTGTTGAATGTTTTAAACTAATTACAATTATTTTAGGTATAGCCATAAATAACCCTTGGGTTGAAGTTATTGTTTTACATGCAGATTAACGAACATTATAGTAAAGTTTGCTTTAGCTTTTTAGTAGGTAGGGTGCCACCTTGGGAAAGGTAATACCGCATAAGGCTACATCTTGGCCTCGTATGCTAAATTAAATTCTTTATCTAATCGACTTTAGTGGAACATTATAATCGAATTATTAAAAAAATAATGTGCATTTAAACAAAATACCATTTTAATCTTTCGTCTAACGCCAAAAACGGCTATAATTCGCCCGTTTTCATTTATAGCCGCAAAAAGTGCGGTCAAAAAAATCATTATTTTAGAGGATAAAATGGCAAAAGAAGATTGCATTGAAATGCAAGGCACAATTTTGGAAACCTTACCAAATACCATGTTCCGCGTTGAGTTAGAAAATGGTCACGTGGTGACTGCACATATTTCTGGCAAAATGCGTAAAAACTACATTCGTATCTTAACGGGCGATAAAGTAACTGTAGAAATGACACCTTATGACTTGAGCAAAGGTCGTATCATTTTCCGTAGCCGTTAATTTAGAAATGAAAAGAAAAGCCGATATGTTGATATCGGCTTTTTTTGTTTGAAAAGCATACAAATTATTTGAAGTCTGAAAAAAAATCTGTATAATCAGCGCCCTTAGCCACGTTCATTTTTTCGTTCCTTGCCTTTGCAGATTGGTGGCTAATCTACGTCAAAGGCTGATTAACCCGTAAGGAGCAGTAATGCGTCACTACGAAATCGTGTTTATGGTTCATCCGGACCAAAGCGAGCAAGTACCAGGTATGATCGAACGTTACACAGGTTCTGTTAAAGAAGCTGGTGGTCAAGTTCATCGCCTAGAAGATTGGGGTCGTCGTCAATTAGCGTACCCAATTAACAAATTACACAAAGCACACTATGTGCTTATGAATGTAGAAGCGCCTCAACAAGTCATCGACGAGCTAGAAACGACTTTCCGTTATAACGATGCTGTATTACGCAGTCTTGTTATCCATACTAAGCACGCCGTAACCGAAGCGTCCCCAATGAAAGCGGCTAAAGAAGAACGTAAACCTTTAGCTGAAGTTGAAAACAACGATTTTGAGGATGCTGAAGAGTAATTCAAAACTTGATAATCGCTTCTCGTTAATCGGCACCGTGTGTCAATTACCTAAACGAAGCAAAAGCCCTAACGGGATTGCGCATTGCCAATTTTGGCTGGAACATCGTTCCGAACAAGTCGAAAGTGGTTTATCACGCCAAGCGTGGTTAAAGATGCCAGTTCAAGTCAGTGGCAATCAGTTAATAGAAAAAACTCAAAGCATTACGGTCGGCAGTAAACTTCTTGTGGTGGGGTTTATAACTTCACATAAAACCTCAAATGGTTTAACGCAGTTAGTATTGCATGCCGAGCAAATCGAATTTATAGATTAGGAGACAGCCAAATGGCACGTTATTTCCGTCGTCGTAAGTTCTGCCGTTTCACAGCGGAAAATGTTGTTGAAATCGATTACAAAGATATCGCTACATTAAAGAACTACATTTCTGAAAGCGGCAAAATTGTACCAAGCCGCATTACCGGTACTCGTGCGAAGTACCAACGCCAATTAGCACGCGCAATCAAACGCGCTCGTTATTTAGCGTTATTACCTTACTCTGATTCTCATCACAATTAAGAAGGAGTTAGGAAATGCAAGTAATTCTTTTAGATAAAATCGTTCACCTAGGTAACGTAGGTGATCAAGTTAATGTTAAATCTGGTTTCGCTCGTAACTTCTTAATCCCACAAGGTAAAGCAGTTATGGCAACTAAAGCTAACATTGAACACTTTGAAGCACGTCGTGCAGAGTTAGAAGCAGCGGCAGCAGCAAGTTTAGCAGCAGCTCAAGCTCGCGCAGCACAAGTGACTGCATTAGGTTCTGTAACTATCGCATCTAAAGCAGGTGATGAAGGTCGTTTATTCGGCGCAATCACTACTCGTGATGTAGCAGAAGCAGTAACTGCAGCAGGCGTTGAAATTGCGAAAAGCGAAGTTCGTTTACCAAACGGTCCAATCCGTACTCTTGGTGATCACGATGTTCGTTTCCAACTTCACGGCGAAGTATTTGCAACATTAGATGTTATCGTTGTTGCAGAATAATTATCAAAGTTTTTGATAAAAGAAAACCCGACATTATGTCGGGTTTTTTGTTTATACAGATTTAGAAAAATATTTTTTCTTACTCAAAGATAATATCTCAAGTTATTTAAATTTATCTGCATATTTTTCACTATTAATCCAAGAATGATCTTGTTCCCAAGTAAACCGCCATTTTCTTACAGGACCAGCCATAACATTTAAATAATAATTGTCATAACCTGCAATAGTTGCGACTGGATGGTATCCTTTTGGTACTTGAACAACATCCCCATCATACACCGCCATACATTCATCTAGTGAACGATCATCGGTATAAACTCGTTGTAATGCAAAACCCTGTGATGGTGAGAAACGATGATAGTAGGTTTCTTCCAAATAGGTTTCAGTCGGAGAGTTTTTATCGTCGTGTTTATGGCTAGGGAAAGAACTCGTATTACCTTCATCTGTAAATACTTCAACAACCAATAAGGCATCTGCAGTTTCAGTTTCAGGGAGAATATTATGTACTAAGCGCTTATTATTTCCATATCCGCGTTTTTCTACACCAACATCCTCAGGTTTAATTAAGCGAATTGGTAAATTACCTTGACTTGGTGCTCTACAGACAGCCAATTCTAGATAACTTTCAGCTTTGATTTGTACTTTTTGTTGGTGTGGAACATAGACAGAATAAGGCGGAATGCGCTCAAATGGGGAGGCGCGATTACCAACATGCTCGAAAGTGGCTTGGGATGTAATAATAGTAGCCTTACCAGCAACGAGAACAAAACAAGTTTCAGTATTTTCAGTATCAAAAGTTAGTTCTTGCTCTTCTTGTAGATGGTACATTTCAAAACCAACGTACTCCCAATTTGCTGTTTTTGGGGTGATTTTTTGTACTTCACCATTCTTTTCAGGATGATCTTTTCGTGATTTGGATAGTAAATAACTCATTTCATGCTCCTAAAATAGCCAAATAACTTCTTAAGATAATACTCCGTTCAGTGAATTAATCTAGCGAGATTTATACAAAATCAGACATAGATCACATAAATGAAATAAAAATTTCAAATTCATTATTTTTGTATTTAAATTTTTAAAATAGAGATCTACTATGGGATTGTATATAAAATCCACAAGGATGAGTGTGTGTAATTTATAAGCTTAGTCTGTAAGTTAACAATGGAATATTCATCAGGAGGAGGTGTATGGACATTGAACTAAGAAATAGATACTTATTTTCTCAAAAGTTAGTTAAAGAAGTTGGGGAAATTGCACTTGATTTTTACCTTAATCGTAATGAGTTAAAAATCGAATGTAAGAAAGGTGATTTGCAAGATCAAGTTAGCATTGCAGATAAAACTGTTGAAGCAAAAATCAAAGATGCACTGAAAAGCCACTTTCCTCAAGATGGTTTTTTGGGAGAGGAATCTGGTGCTGAAAATTTAGTCTGTGAGTACTGTTGGGTAGTAGATCCTATTGATGGAACTAGCTCATTTTTATATGGCTTAAATGCTTGGTGTATTTCTATTGCAATTCTACACAGAAATCAGATTGTTTGTGGCGTGATTTTTGATCCTGTTCATAATGAGCTATTCAGAGCAATGAAAGGAGATGGTGCGTTTCTGAATGATCATCCTATTCGTGCATCTTCTTCTATTTCATTAAAAGAGGGATTAATAGGATTAGGAGTATCTCACCGGGTTCATCCTAATACATTTACGCCTGTGTTAAATCATATTTTACTCGATGGTGGGATATTTATTCGTAATGGTTCAGGAGCATTAATGTTAGTGTATGTGGCTGCTGGTCGCTTGATTGGGTATTTTGAACCACATATTAATGCATGGGATGTTTGTGCTGCCATTATTATTGTTCAGGAAGCTGGAGGTTATGTGAATAACTTCCTTGAAAAAGATGGATTGTTAAAGGGTAATTATATATTAGGTTGTTGCACAGAAGAACTGTTTCTAAGACTTAACCGTATTATACGTGTTAATGACTAATAATGTGCACCAATGATATCTACATTTTCGTTAATAAAAAGGAGTTTTATATGAAAGACTTACTTTATAAATATGGATTTACTCCCGTTTCATTTTTCCAACTTATTTTAATTACTGTGAATGCTCAGCTAATTTATGCTTTTTGGGATATCCGAAATAGTGTTCCAGGTGGATTTCCTGCCGCATTAGGTGTGACAGATCAAGAGGCTGGTTATTTGTATTCAATGCAAGGACTTGTAATTATTCTAGGTACAATAGCATTAGGTTGGGTTGGCGATCGATTTTCTATACGAAGTATTATGCTGTTGTCTACTATTGGTGTTGGTAGTATATCTCTCTTTCTTACAATTTGCTCACCAGGATTAAGTATGCCAGTGCTACTTGCATGTTTTTTTTCTATGTTATTTTTTAGTGAAGTGTTATTCAAACCAGCTAATTTTAAGGCTTTAAGAATTTCAACTTCAGAAGAACATCAAGGTGCTGCATTTGGGTTATTTGAATTTGGTCGAGGCCTATTGGCTTTTCTTATTTCATTACTATGGACAGCCATGCTCTATTATCAGGCTAGCCCAAAAGCTATGATGATGACAAGCTGTGTTATTGTGATTGTTACAGGGCTTGCAGTCTTTTTTGTCGTACCGAAGGGACAAAAGGTTGGAGATGATACTCAAGCAAATAGTACAAAAGAAGCCTTAAGTGGTGTTTGGCAAGTTGCAAAGTTACCAGTTGTTTGGATTGTTGGGGTTAATGTATTTTGTATCTATGGGGCATTTGTTGCGGCAGGTACTTATTTTGCTCGCTTTTTGCAGGGGGGGTATGGAACCAGTGCTGTAGCTGCGGCTGTATTTGCAACTGTTGTGATAGCGTTGCGAATGCTGCCTTTAGTATCAACAGTATTAGTTGAAAAAGTTTTCGATTCTACAGCTCATTTTATGAGATTAATGCAAGTAATACTTACTGTAATACTGTTAGCGATTTCATTTATATTTTTTAGTAACCATCCTGATATTTCTTTGTATGCAAATGGCTATTTGCCTAATCAAGCACCAGATAATCTTATTTCTTCTTCAATGTTCTGGAGTTTAATTGTATTAATGTTATCTGCTTCAGCATGTATTTTTATGATTAGAGGAGTTTATTATGCACCTATTGGTGAGTTAGGGGTGGCTAAAAAGCATTCCTCTGCAGCAATGTCTTTTGCAATTACTATTGGTTATTTCCCTGCATTGTTGGCGCCTATTTTATTAGGTGGACTTGTAAAATCTCCAGACAAAGATGCAGCAGGTCAAATTATTCGTTCTTATCTAACAGATACTCAGATTCTAGGATGGGCATTTTTAGGGCTTGCAGTATTAGTTGCTATATCAATTCTTATGTCTCATATTTTAATTAAATTAAAACAGCAAAGATCTTAAAATTTAAATACAGGTTAGAGTCTTATGGATAAATTAATTAATGGAAGAAATTGGATGTCTTTTTGTGATTCTGGGTTATGTATTTCAGAATTACTGATACCGGGTACACACGATACAATGACAGCTAGTTGTCAGCAGAGATACTATAAAACACAACATTTATCTCTTGAGGAACAACTATCCTGTGGTGTGCGGTTTTTAGATATTCGATTAAGACAAGAGATGGTTGCCGCTCACAGAGAATGGATAAGCCATATTACATTTGATCAAATTATTAAAAATTGTCATGATTTTTTACAACAAAATTCCAAAGAGTTCATTTTGATGCGTATTCAAAATGCCAATGAGAATAAGGATGACTTTGAGGCGTATGGAGTATCTTTGTTAGAGAAAATAAGTCAGTATGCATCTATGTTCTATTTTTGGACTGAGAATGAGTTAGATATGGAGGGAAATCCTAAATGGCCTAGGGTTGAAGATGTGAGAGGAAAAATTATTGTTTTAGAATGTTCTCCTGTTCAATTTAAATTTAATCGTTTAGAAAACAAATTCTGGGCAGCAAACTGGCATTCTAACCCTAATATAGAATTGCAAGATTTGTGGGATGGTCCAACTATTCATCAAAAACAGGAGGCAGTCGAACATCTTATCCAAAATAGTATACATATTCCAGCTGATAAGCTCATTCTCAATCATATTAGTGCGACTAATGGGGAATTGGGTTTTCCTGATCTTTATGCTGAAAATTTAAATCCATATACACAAATATTTTGGAAAAGTAAGCAGGGGATTAGAGGGGTTCAAATTTATGATTTTATTGACCCAAGCTTGTCTAGAGAAGTTTTTATACTAAATCATTAGCAGGATGAAATCCTTCTCGATTATCCTTTTTAGTTAATTGTTGAATAAGGTATACGACAATTCAAATTCTGTGAGGCGATACATTCCAATAAGTGTATCGCTTTTTTATTTTAAAATCAGACATAGATCACAAAATGAAATAAAAAGTTCAGTTTTAATTAAAAATGAATTGAAAAGTTCGATTTGTTACCCTAATCTATGTTAACCCTAGATAGTGAATATTGTTTTTTATACAAGTTGTTATTCATTTGTCGCATCTTAATTTCTGAAACTGTATGAAGGAGTTCAAAATGGAAACTGTTTATAACTTTATTAATGGTAAACAAGTGCCAAGCAGAGGGACAAAAGCGCATCCAATTTATAATCCTGCAACAGGTGAGCAAATTCGCCAAGTGATTATGAGTACTCCGGATGATGTAAATGAAGCTATCGAAGTAGCACATAAAGCTTTTGCTGATTGGTCAGCGACCTCTCCGCTACGTCGTGCCCGGATTATGTTTAAATTTAAAGAATTGCTGGAAAGAGATTGGGATTCATTAGCTCGTTTAATTGTAGAGGAGCATGGTAAGGTTTATTCTGATGCTTGTGGTGAATTAACTCGTGGTTTGGAAGTGGTTGAATTCTCATGCGGTATTCCTCATTTATTAAAAGGTGAATTTTCAGAGCAAGCAGGACGTGGCATCGATATTCATTCATCTTTGCAACCACTAGGGGTAACTGTTGGTATTACACCGTTTAACTTCCCTGCAATGGTTCCAATGTGGATGTTCCCAATTGCATTAGCTTGCGGTAATACTTTCATTTTAAAACCAGCTAAAGCAGATCCTTCCTTATCTATTCGTTTGGCTGAACTGTTAAAAGAAGCAGGTTTACCAGATGGCGTATTTAATGTGGTACATGGTGATCGTCATGATAATGAAGTTTTATTGCGTGATCCGCGTGTTCATGCTGTGAGTTTTGTGGGTTCTACACCAGCTGCAGCACATGTATATAAAGTTGGTTCTGAATTCGGCAAACGCGTACAAACTTTTGGCGCAGCGAAAAACCATGCATTAATTATGCCTGATGCAGATATTGAATCTACCGCAAATGCTTTATTAGGTGCGGCATTTGGTGCTGCTGGGGAACGTTGTATGGCGTTAGCATTGGCTGTTACGATTGACGATGAAACTGCAGATAAATTAGTGGCAGCTTTAAAACCAAAAGTAGAAGCCCTGCGTTATGGTCCAGGTATTCCAAAAGATGGTGAAAAAGAGATGGATTTTGGTCCATTAATTACTCAGCAACATCTCAATAATGTGACAAATTACATTACAACCGGTGTAGAAGAAGGTGCAACACTTATTGTTGATGGTCGAGGTAAAAAACCAGTTGGTCATGAGAATGGTTTCTTTATCGGTGGTTCCTTGTTCGATAATGTCACTTCCGATATGGTGATTTATAAAGAAGAGATCTTTGGACCTGTATTAGGTATTGTCAGAGCGAAAAGCTTTGAAGAAGCAATGAAGTTAATTAATGAACACCCTTATGGAAATGGTACAGCTATCTTTACCTCTGATGGTGGTGCAGCTCGTGAGTTCGCATATCATGTTCAAGCGGGTATGGTTGGTATAAACGTGCCAATTCCTGTACCTATGTCATTCCATTGCTTTGGTGGTTGGAAACACTCATCTTACAGCACCTTAAATGTTTATGGACCAGATGGTGTTCGTTTCTATACGAAGATGAAAACAACAACAACACGTTGGCCAAATAAATATGTAATTGAAAATGCTGCATTTAGTATGCCGACACTTTAATTAACATAATTTTTAAATCATGAAGAGGAGATAATCGCATTGAGGACGTTATCTCCTCTTGTTCTATGCAATAAATAGTAAGGATATCGTATGAAACAGGTTCGTATTGGTTTGGTTGGTACTGGGTATATCGGCCGTTGCCATGCTATTGCTTATGCTCAGGCTCCAACAGTATTCCCACTTGATGCTGAATTGATTCTGGAATATTTAGCCGAGATTACTCCTGAATTAGCAGAGAAAAAGGCAAAAGAATTCGGTTTTAATCGTTTTACGGGCGATTGGAGGGATATTGTGCAAGATCCAAATGTGGATGTAGTAGATATTTGCACTCCAAACTTTCTTCATAAAGAAATAGCATTAGCAGCCATTGCTAATGGTAAACATGTTTACTCTGAAAAACCGCTAGCTCTCACTGCAGAAGATGCCAAATTAATGTATGAAGCGGCAAAGAAAGCAAATGTTAAGACCTTGGTTGGGTTTAATTATATAAAGAATCCAACTACTCAATTAGCCAGAGAAATTATTGCTAATGGTGAAATTGGAGAAGTAGTACATTTTTATGGTACTCATAATGAAGATTACTTAGCTAATGAAAATACACCATTGGATTGGCATTGCGTGAAAGAAAAAGCAGGACTAGGTGCATTGGGGGATTTAGCGGCTCATATTGTACAGATGTCTCAGTACTTATTAGGGCAGGATATTCGAGCTGTTATTGGAGACATGCAAACAGTAATTAAAAATCGCCCAAACCCTCATAATGTACAAGAGCGTTTAGCTGTAGAGAATGAAGATCAGGCGACAGCTTTGGTTCGATTTGATAATGGATGCATGGGAACGATTGAAACGTCTCGAATTGCTTGTGGACGAAAAATGGGACTGAGCTATGTGATTACGGGAACAAAAGGCAGTATTTCTTATACTCAAGAAAGAATGGCTGAATTAAAGCTTTATTTACATGATGAAGATCCAGCAAGACAAGGATTTAAAACTATCCTTACTGGACCATTGCATCCTGATTACAAGAATTTTTGTGTGAGCGCAGGTCATGGCATTGGTTTTAACGATCAGAAAACGGTGGAGATTAGAGATTTAGTAAATGGTTTAGCTTCACCTGAAGGTGTTTTATATCCTGATTTTGAAGAAGGATATAAGGTGTCTCGCGTGTTAGATGCAATAGCATTATCGTATCACCAAAAACGTTGGGTTAATGTAGAAGAAATAGCGTAATTCGATGAGGGGCATTCAATTATAGTGCCCCTTATTTTTTTATTATTAATCGGAAGATTTTGCGAATAGTAAATATTTTCGACTAAAAAGTAAGATCTACTTCACACTTTCAAAAAATGACAGTTGCAGAAAATCTTCTTTTAATGATATAGATAGCATTGGATGATTTATTCCAATTTGTACCTTGATGAAATTTATATTCGCATACTGCGAGAGTATAGCTGTATTTCAATCTTTGTTATTCGTTTAACTAATAAAGGGAGTAGCATTATGAAAAAAACATTGCTTGCGTTACTTTGTGGTGGAGTTTTATTAACGTCTCAAGCTGTTATCGCTAAAAATGTTGTGATTGGTGCACCAATGGTTGCCTTTTCTGATAAATGGCAAACCTATCTTCAAGATGCCATTCGTGAGTTTGATAAAGCACATGATGATGTGGAAATTAAACTCGCAGATGCGAATGGTGACCCCGCTCGTTTATTAAATGATGCAGAAACATTTATCGATCAAAAAGTTGATGCATTACTTGTTGTTCCAACAGATCCAAATATTGTTAAGGTTATTGGCAAAAAAGCTAAACGAGCCGGTATCCCTCTCATTATTATCAATCGTAAACCATTAGATGAAGATATGCAGTACGTTACTAGTTATGTAGGATCGGATGAAATCGAAGGTGGACGTATTCAAGCTAACTTCATTGTTGATACCTTAAAAGGTAGCCCTGCAGAAGCTGCAATCTTGATGGGGCCTTTAGGGCAAGATGCTCAAATTAAGCGTACGCAAGGCAATAAGGAAATTTTTGGTCAGCATAAAAATATCAAAATTTTTACTGAACAAGAAGGTAAATGGGATAGAGCTAAAGGCTTAGAAATTGCAGAAAACTTACTTGCGGCAAATAAAAATTTAAATGTTGTTGTTAGTAATAATGATGAAATGGCGATTGGGGCGGTATTAGCAGGTAGAAAATTAGGTCTTAAAGATGAAGATTTAATTATTGTTGGTCTTGATGCAACACCTGATGCATTAGATTATTTAGGTAAAGGATTAGATGCAACAGTGTTCCAGTCAGCTGCAGGACAAGGTTCTGCGGGGGCTGAAATGGCCTATCTTGCTGCAAAAGGTGAAAAAGTTCCAGCTGTGAAATGGGTGCCTTTTGAACTCGTTACACCAGATAAAAAAGAGGAATATCAAGCGAGATATAAAAAATAGATTTTCTCATCTAAATAACGGAAGGGTGATAACCCTTCCGGTTAAAGCTAAAGAGATTTATTAATGGAGGGATGAACAATGTTAAAAAAGGTATGCATTTTAGTTATTAGTCTCTTTTTTGCCCCAGTTATTTTAGCCAAGTCGATAGTAGTTGGTGTTTCAATGTATAGCCTCGCAGATAAATATCCCACTTATTTGCAGGATTCCATGGATAAGTTTGTCACCTCCCAATCTAATCTTAAATTTAAATATGCCGATGCGAATGGCGATCCCGCCAAGATGTTAAATGATGTGGAAAATTTTATTGATTCGAAGGTTGATGCTTTGATCATTATGCCAACAGATCAAAAGATCGTAAAAGCCATTGGATTAAAAGCAAGAAAAGCGAAGATTCCTTTAATTGTGGTGACAGTGAAACCGAATGAAGAAGACATGCAATACGTAGCGAGCTACGTTGGTTCTGAAGAAATTAAAAGCGGTGAAATGCAAGGTGAATTTATTGTTAACTCATTGAATGGTAAACCAGCTAAAGCCATTATTTTACTTGGACCGTTGGGTTTAGAAGCTCAAATTAAACGAACAGAAGGGAATAAAAAGATCTTTGCTCATCATCCTGAAATTAAAGTGGTCGCAGAACAAGAGGCAAAATGGGATAGAGCTAAGGGAATGGAAGTCGCAGAAAATCTGCTTTCAGCTCACCGAGATGCAAATGTAATTCTGAGTAATAATGATGAAATGGCGATAGGGGCTTTATTGGCTGCGAAGAAACTCGGATTCAAAGATGAAGACATACTCATTGTAGGAATTGATGCAACACCAGATGCTTTAGCTTATTTAGGTAATGGATTGGATGCTACTGTTTATCAATCTGCATCAGGACAAGGACGATTGAGTGCTGAATTGGCTTACAAGGCAGCGCTTGGTGAAGAAATTCCCAAATATAACTGGATTCCTTTTGAATTGGTTACCCCAGAAATGAAGGAACAATATATCAACAAATATAAGGAGTAAATTGACCGCACTTTATAATGTTATTTCCGTATTTATTTTTATCGAGTCAAGGAGTTAAACATGACTAATAGTAATAGCTCAAATTCTCCCTATATTTTAGAAATGAGAAATGTATCGAAAACATTTCCTGGGGTTAAGGCATTAGATCAGATCAATCTCCGGGTCAAGCGTGGAAGTGTTCACGCTCTGATGGGGGAAAATGGAGCTGGTAAATCCACATTGATGAAAATTCTATATGGAATTTATATTCCTGATGAAGGTGGAGAACTTATTCTAGATGATAAACCTTTTAAACCAGGACGTCCTATTGATGCAATTCGTCGTGGTCTAACTATGGTACCTCAGGAAATTTCTCCTGCTGCTAACTTGACGATTGCGGATAATTTTTATTTAGGTCGGGAAATAACGAAAGGTAAATTTTTCCTTAATCAAAAAGCAATGAATGAGCAAGCCTCCGCGATTCTAAAAGAACTTGGTGTGCCGATGGATGTGACAGAAAAAATGTCAGATGTATCGGTGGCAAAAGCTCAGTTGGTTGCGATTGCGACTGCCGTTTCTAATGATGCGAAAGTGATCATTATGGATGAGCCAACAACGGCATTAACTGAAAATGAAGTAGATCAACTTTATCGCATTATTGAAACAGTTAAAGCAAGAGGTATTGCGATCATCTTTATCTCTCACAAATTAGATGAAGTCTTTAGAGTATCTGATGAGATTACGGTAATTCGTGATGGTCAATATGTGGATACGAAGCCAACAAAAGAAGTGACCAAAGAACAACTCATTTCCATGATGGTTGGCCGTGATATGTCAGAAATGTTCCAACGTGAGCGTTTTGAGTTATCTGATGAAATTGTTTTAGAAATTAAACATTTTACTCGAGAAGGAAAATATCAAGATATTAATTTTGCTGTACGTAAAGGTGAAATCTTTGGTATCGCAGGATTGGTTGGTGCTGGTCGTTCAGAAATAGTGGAAGGATTATTTGGCTATAAACCGGCAGATAGTGGTGAAATTTATATTAAAGGCGAAAAAGTAGTTATTAATAATCCACTAGATGCCATGAAGCATAAAATTGGCTTTGTAACTGAAGACAGAAAATTGACGGGCTTGTTCCTAAATCTGAGCATTACAGACAATATGATTATGCCGAAAATGTCGCCTTATTTAGAGAATTTCCTCGTGTCTGTTGTAAGAGCTCAAAAAACGGCAAATGAACAAAAAACGAAACTCAAAATAAAAGCACCAAATGTAGAGGTGATTACTAATAATCTCTCCGGTGGTAACCAACAAAAAGTATTGCTTGCTCGTTGGTTATTACTAGAGCCTGAAATTTTGATTTTAGATGAACCAACAAAAGGGATTGACGTCGGGGCTAAAGCTGAGCTCTATAAATTGATGGTTGAGTTATCAAAACAAGGTAAAACAATCATTATGATTACGTCAGATATGTTGGAGCTTTTATCAATGAGTGATCGCGTGATGGTTATGCACGAAGGGCACCAAGTTGGCATCATTCCACATACAGAATTGACTCAAGAGCGAGTACTTGAATTGGCTTCGGGTTAGTGTCTATTAATTAAAATGGTTTATTTATTAAGATTAAAAAAGTGAGAGGTTTATTATGGAAAACGTGACACTGAAGAAAATGATTAATGCGTATGGAATGGTCTTAATTTTAATTCTTCTCTTTTTGGCATTGTCTGTTTCGATAGACGGCTTTTTTTCAGCTAGAACAGTATGGAGTATTATCGAACAAGTATCCATGTTTGGTATTATTGCAATTGGTGTAACTTTCATCATTATCACAACGGGTATCGATCTATCATCTGGTTCTGTGGTGGCGCTTACAGCAGTCGTTTCTGCTTCAATTGTAACTGGTGGCGATAGCGTATCATCAGCGCTATTGGCTTTTGCTGCATCAATTTTAATTGGTGCTTTATTGGGATTGTTTAATGGTGGATTTACAGCGCTTGGTGGTATTCCGCCGTTTATCTCAACTTTAGGTATGATGATTATTGCACGTGGTGCCGCACAGCTTTACTCTGATGGTCGTCCAATTGATGCCTCTTCAGAAGCATTTACCTGGATTGCTGATGTGAATATTTTTGGACTTCCGGGGCTGGTCTTGCTGTATATCTTAATTGTAATCGCTTCTCATATTTTACTTAGCCGTTCAACCTTTGGTCGTCATGTTTATGCAGTAGGTGGAAACCTGAATGCAGCTAAAATCTGTGGTATTAACACAAATAGAACATTAATTTGGGTTTATATTCTAGGTGGCGCATTATCTGGATTAGCAGGTGCTTTACTTGCATCACGAACCTATGCAGGTAACCCATCTTACGGTTTGGCTTGGGAGCTTGATGCTATCGCAGCAGCAGTTATTGGTGGAGTTTCTTTAAGTGGTGGTTTTGGTACTATTCCAATGTGTGTGATTGGGGCTTTAATTATCGGTACCACCAATAAAGGCTTAAATATGTTAGGTGTGGATCCATACTGGCAACAAATTGTTAAAGGGGCAATTATTGTAATCGCAGTATTACTTGATACCTTAAAACGTCGCAAAAAAGGGTAATGTAGACAAATATCTATTGATTTCAGAAAAGGCTACCTATGGTAGCCTTTTTATTTGCATTAAGATTTAAAGCATAAAGAGAATAATACATATATACGTTTTTATTAAGAAAAGTGCGGTCAAAAAAGAGGATGTTTTTGAAATGATGTAGTAATTATCTGAAATGCTAATTGGACTTATTGGCAACAAAATCTCTATGGTAAATTAGGGAATGTTTCTCACCATTTTTTGTCATTTTAGGATATAAAAAAAGACCTAAATTTCTTTAGGTCTCTTTCCATATTTATATGTTTAGTTCTAAGCGATTTCTGCTAATTTAACTGGGCGTCCTTCATCTAATGAACGTTTAGCCGCAAGTGCAATAATTACTGGTTGCAACCCATCATTACCATTCACTAAAGTCGGTTTGTCGTTCACTACGGAATCAACAAAACAAGCCATTTCGTCAGCAAAAGATTGCATATAACGTTCTAAGAAGAAGTATTTAGGTTTCTCGGCAATCACACCGGCTTCACAGGAATAAACCGCAGTAGAATCGGTATCATTGCGAGTTTGCACCGCACCTTTTGAGCCGAATACTTCAGCTCGTTGATCGTAACCGTAAACTGCTTTTCGGCTATTATCGATCACGCCAATAGCACCGTTAGCAAGTTTTAAGGTGATAACAGCCGTGTCGATGTCGCCAGCTTTACCGATTTCTGGATTGACCAACACACCACCAGCTGCGTACACTTCTACAACCTCACTACCAGATAAATAGCGAATCATGTCGAAGTCGTGAATGGTCATGTCGAAGAACATTCCACCAGATACTTTTACATATTCAATTGGTGGTGCATCAGGGTCACGCGAGGTTACTCGAATTAAGTGTGGTTCACCAATATCACCATTTTCTACACGAGTTTTAATCGCTTTGAAGTTATGGTCAAAGCGGCGATTAAAGCCAACCTGGAATTTTACGCCAGCTTTCTCCACTTCAGCCAACACCTCTTTGATGCGATTGACATCTGCATCAACAGGTTTTTCGCAGAAAATGTGCTTGCCTGCTCGAGCAGCTTCAATAGAAATTGGTGCATGGGTATTGGTGGAAGAACAGACTAATACAGCATCAATTTCCGGATCTTGTAGAATTTGTTTGTAATCCTCATAAACATGAGCAATGCCCATGCCTTTTGCCCATTGCTTGAGCTCATCCGTTACTCTGACGTCAGAAATTGCTTTAATTTCAGCGCCCTTCACATATTTTGTAATACTTTCAGAATGTACGCGACCAATACGACCGGCGCCGATAATACCTACTTTAATCATAATTAGATCCCCGCTGTTTCTTTAATGTATTTACGGCCTTTGACGGCGTATTCAAATGGGTTGGCTATGGCTGGGTCTTGTTCTGCCTCAACCACCATCCAGCCTTTATAATTGTGTTTTTCAAGAATATCAAAAATTGGTCTGAAATCGATTACACCATCACCTGGTACGGTAAATGTGCCTTTGCGAACACCTTCTAAAAAGCTAAGATCATTTGCTTTTACTTCAGCCACGACTTCATCACGCACATCTTTTAAATGCACGTGGCAAATTCGGTCTATGTATTTTTCTAATACGTCTAGCATCGCTTTTTGTGAGCCTTCAGAATAATAGATATGACCAGAATCAAATAACAAATACACATCATCGTTAACGACAGCCATATATTTATCAATTTCAGCTGGAGTTTGAATACCTGTACCCATGTGATGATGCAGGCATACTTTCATTCCTTTTTCAGCTGCTAATTTGGCTAGTTCATTATAGCCCTCAGCAAGGAGCTGCCATTCTTCTTCAGTAAAAACAGTTTTTTCTTTAAAAACAGCTTTTGTTGTGCCTTGGATACTACGGCTTTGTTCGGAACAGCCAATAACCTTGGCTCCCATAGCATGAAGAAAATCTCGATGTTTAATGAATTCTTTGATCGTTTCTTCTTTTTTGCCATCTACAAAAAAGGTACTAAACCAAGCATTACAAATTTGAATTCCACGAACACCCAATTTGTGTTTTAGTACTTCCACATCGCGCGGATATTTATTTCCGACCTCGCATCCAGTAAAACCGGCCAGCGCCATTTCACTAACACATTGTTCAAAGGTATTTTCTTTGCCAAGATCAGGCATGTCATCGTTAGTCCAACCAATTGGCGCGATACCTAATTTCACGTTTTCAGCTTTCATAGTTTTTCCTTCTCGAAAGAGTGGTTAAATTGGAGATAAATCAAATCCTTGACTAATAGCGTCTCGCTTCGTTAATGTGTTTCACACTATTTTCATGAGCCTTACGGATAGTTTCTTTTTCAGAAACCTCTGCTACGCCGACGTGCCACCAGCTGCCATAACCATGTATCATGGTTTTTGGTAGTACTTTGATATCAATTAAGGTGGAAACATTTTGTTTTTTAGCATCGGCTAAGGCGGCGTATAATTCTTCTTCTGTTGTGACTTTGTAGGTCTTACATCCGTAAGAAGCTGCGTTCATGGCAAAATCGACAGGTACGAATCCACCATCTAATTTGTTGGTTTGTGGATTTCTGAAACGGAATTCTGTCGCAAAGCTATCCATACCATTGCCGATTTGTAAGTTGTTAATACATCCGTTAGTCATATTGTCGAATAACACGACGTTAATTTTTTTATTTTCTTGTACGGATGTGACAAGTTCAGAATGAAGCATCATATAAGAACCATCACCTAATAAGGCATAAACCTCTTTTTCTGGTTGAGCTAATTTTGCTCCTAAAGCCGCATTGACTTCATAGCCCATACAAGAATAACCATATTCTAAATGGTAGGTATTTTCGCCTTTAGATTGCCACGCTCTTTGTAAGTCGCCAGGTAAGCTACCAGCCGCCCCTACAATGATATCGTTTTCACCTAAGGTCTCATTGAGAATGCCTAGAACACGGCTTTGTGTTAAGCAAGATTGAGTGAGCTTAATAAATTCCTCATAAACTTTTTCTCGATCTAAGGCATCATTCACTTCTGGGATGAAATCTTTTTCAGTGTAAGTCGCGTGATAAATACGTTGTAATTCCTGTTTAAATTGCGCTTTAGCTTCACTAATTGAATTGCCCCATTGTGCACGATAACGATAACCTGTTGGTGATAGAAGTGCGGTGAGTTTTTCTAGCGTTTCTTTCGCATCTGCAACCACTTGAATGCCATCTAATTTATAAGCATCAAAACGGGCAATGTTAATATTTAGGAATTTCACCTCTGGATTTTGGAAGATCCATTTAGAGGAAGTTGTGAAATCCGTATAGCGAGTACCAATACCGATAACGAGGTCTGCCTCTTTTGCCAAGAGATTAGCAGCTAAACAACCTGTTTCACCGACACCGCCAACATTAAAACTGTGTTCAGAAACGACCGCACTTTTACCCGCTTGTGTTTCTGCAAAAGGAATATGGAATGTTTCTGCAAAGTGCTTGAGTTGTTCTGCGGCTTCTGAATAACGCACACCACCACCACAAATAATTAATGGTTTTTTCGAGCTCATAATCAGCTCAATAGCAGATTTCAACATTGGCTCAGTTGGTAGTGTTCTTTCAATTCTGTGAACCCGTTTTTGTAGAAAATATTCAGGGAAATCATAGGCTTCAGCTTGAACATCTTGCGGTAGGGCGAGAGTTACTGCACCAGTATCTGCTGGGTCAGTTAATACTCGCATGGCATTAATACAGGCAGTCATTAATTGTTCTGGGCGACTAACACGATCCCAATATTTGCTTACTGCTTTAAATGCATCATTTGTACTAATGCTTAAGTCGTGAAATTGCTCAATTTGTTGTAAAACAGGGTCTGGTTGGCGGGTTGCAAACACATCACCCGGTAAAAGAAGAAGTGGAATACGATTAGCTGTTGCGGTTGCAGCTGCTGTAATCATATTGGCCGCACCAGGTCCAACAGAAGAGGTGCAAGCATAAATTTTTTTACGTAGATTTTGCTTTGCAAAACCAATGGCCACATGAGCCATACCTTGTTCATTACGCCCTTGACGAACGATGAGATTACCGCTGTCTTGTTCTAATGCTTGACCAATGCCTAATACATTGCCATGTCCAAAAATACCAAAGATACCTTCAACAAATTTAGTGACTTTACCGTCAAACTCAATATATTGATTATCAAGGAATTTTATTAGCGCTTGTGCCACAGTTAGTCTTACAGTTTTCATTGTAATCTCCTTTTAGGGTAACTTGCATTAGTGCTAGTATATAAGCATTCTTCTAATTTTAAATATTTTTGAAATAAAAATTTCATTTTTGAGACATAGATCAAACTTTTTTTAACACGAGAATCCGATTTTATAAATGAAGGTTAGACAGTGTAGTAAACAGGATTGTTTTAGATGTAGTAGAACAGTTTTTAGATATTGATTTTGTGATTAATGTCTAAAAAATGAAATTTCGTTATTGCTTTTTTTGAAATATATGTTTCAATTTGTGTTAGCGAAGCAACTTTATTAATTAGAAGGAATGGCATTATGAAAACGGTAGAAAAAACACTAGACCTCATTTGTCTCGGTCGCGTAGCTGTTGATCTTTATGCACAACAAATTGGTGCGAGATTAGAAGATGCATCTTCTTTTTCCAAATATCTAGGTGGATCTTCAGGTAATGTTGCCTATGGAACTGCTGTGCAAGGTGTGAAATCCTCAATGCTAGCACGTGTTGGGGATGAGCATATGGGCCGTTTCTTGCGTGAAGAATTACAGCGTGTTGGCGTAGATACCAGTCATCTCATTACGGATAAAGAACGCCTAACCGGACTTGTCATTTTAGGTATTAAAGATCAGGACACATTCCCATTAATTTTCTATCGTGAAAATTGTGCCGATATGGCTATTACAAAAGAAGACTTTGATGAAAGCTATATTGCCTCTGCTAAAGCATTAGCTATAACAGGGACTCATTTATCCCATCCGAAAACCAGAGAAGCCGTGTTAACCGCATTAGAGTATGCCGGTAGAAATAATACGAAACGCTTGTTAGATATTGATTATCGCCCGGTATTATGGGGACTAACTTCTCTTGGTGATGGTGAAACTCGCTTTATTGATTCAGAAGCAGTGACAAAATCGTTACAAGAAGTATTACATCATTTTGATGTACTCGTGGGTACCGAAGAAGAATTTCATATTGCTGGTGGTTCAACTGATACATTAACCGCACTTAAAAATGTGCGTAAGTTCAGCCATGCTGTTTTGGTTTGTAAACGTGGCGCATTAGGTTGTTCAGTATTTGAAGGGGATATCCCTGATGATTTGGATGGTGGATTAAATGTTTATGGCGTGAGAGTGGAAGTGCTGAACGTACTTGGTGCAGGTGATGCATTCATGTCAGGACTCATTCGAGGTTACATTAATAATGAAGGTTGGGAACAATCTTGTTGTTATGCAAATGCGTGTGGTGCATTAGTGGTGTCTCGTCACGGTTGTGCTCCGGCAATGCCTACAAAAGCCGAGTTAGATAATTACTTAGCCCGAGCAGAATCAGTACCTCGTCCAGATTTAGATCCACAATTAAATCATTTACATCGAGTCACTACCCGAAAAGCAAAATGGGATAATTTATGTATCTTTGCTTTTGATCATCGTAAACAGTTAGTTGATCTCGCTGAGAAATGTGGTGCAGATGTCAAACGAATTCCTAAATTGAAACAACTTCTCTTACAAGCTGCAGAAAGAACAGCACAGGAAGAAGGAATTTATGATGGACAAGCAGGCATTCTTGCTGATACGACTTTTGGGCAAGCTGCATTAAATGAAATTACGGGTAAACATTGGTGGATTGGCCGTCCAATTGAACTTCCTGCTTCTCGCCCATTACGTTTGGAATATGGTGATTTAGGTAGTCAATTAGCAAGCTGGCCACAAGAACATGTGGTGAAATGTTTGGTCTTTTACCATCCGAAAGACAGTATTGAAATGAAAACAGAGCAAGATGCAACATTAAAACAAGTGTATCAAGCTTGCTGTCGAACAGGACATGAATTGCTATTAGAAGTGATTTTACCTTCAGATATGGAACAAAATGAAGCATACTATGCTGAAATTATTACGCATTTCTATCATTTAGGCATTAAACCAGATTGGTGGAAATTACCAGGTGTTTCAGCAAAAGCTTGGGCGCATATTAGCGAAGTCATTCAAGCAAATGATCCATATTGCCGTGGAATCTTGATTTTAGGTTTGGATGCACCGGAAGATAAGTTTAAAGCAGTATTTGATGCATCAACCAATGCACCTTTAGTCAAAGGTTTTGCTGTAGGACGAACAATTTTCGGGCAACCATCAGGAGAGTGGTTAAGTGGAAAATTAACAGATGATGAGCTTATTGCTGAAGTGAGCGAAAGATACAGAAGACTCATTAAGCTTTGGAAATCTCGTCAATAATTGTAAATGTAAAATGCCCCATCTTGGGGCATTTTTATTATTTGGTGTTTTTATCTTTTTCTTTTTCTAAACCTAATACAATTGCAAGTGTTTGCACTAAGGTCATTGTTGAACACTGAGAACGGAAGCCGAGTACTTGTGCTTCTTTGATAACAAATGCAATATCACTGAATGCGAGTAATGGGCTAATTTGGCTATCTGTAATAGAAATTTGTTTAACCCCTTTTTTAGCACAAACCTTACTAATATTAACCGTTTCAGCTGCATAAGGTGAGAAACTAATTGCGACAACAACGTCTCCTTCTTTGACTTGATTAAGCTGTTCATCAAACATTCCACCTAATCCATTAATTAAAAAAGAACGACAATCTAAGTGTTGTAAGGCATAGTTTAAATAGCAGGCAGCACTAAAAGAACGCTTTAATCCAATGATAAAAATATTATTGGCCTCTTTGAGAATTTTGGCTGCTTCATTAATTTGTTCATTTGTGGTTTGTTCGGCTAACTGATGTAACGCTTGGCTATTGGCTTGTGAGAAAATAGTCAAAATATCTTCTGGTGATTCTTCACCTTCTGATTTAGCAATTTTATGTGAAAGTTGAAGTCTTTCCGTGTAATTAGTGGTTTTTTCCATAAGATTTTCACGGAAGATTTGTTTCATTTCGTTAAAACCGGAAAAACCGAATTCAGAAGCAAAACGAATAAGCGTTGAAGGGGGAACATCAGCCTTTTCTGCAATAACGGCAACGGTATCAAAAACAATACTGTCGCTATTATCTAAGATATATTTTGCAACTTGTTTAAGTCTTTTACTTAAACTATCGTAACGAGTTTGTATTTCTGTTTGTAAATTGGTTAATTGAGATTTTTCTTTCATATAAAGTTGTTTTTAGAATAAATGTTCTCAGATCTTATAGAGATGAACGAAAAATTCAAGAAAAAAGTGCGGTCATTTTTGACCGCACTTTTATTTCTTCACTTTAGTATTTTTAAATTACAAACCTAATACGGCAAATAACACCCAAACAGTGTAAATGGTTGCTAGACCGTAAAAGATAAATCCGCCTGCAGGCACGTGAATTTTAAGATCGTGCATCGCATGATGGATACGGTGTAAACCACACCACATTGGGAAAATAGTTAAAACTAAGATAACTAATTTTCCGATCCAAGAGTAAGCGAATGTAATTAAGTTATGTGGATCAATTAATCCAAATGGTAATAATAAACCAAGGATTAAGATCACAACAGGAAAGAAAATCGCACTGACAGTCCCGCCAGCACCAAACATCAACCATACTGGTGGTTCACCAGAGCGTTTTGGATTTTGATTGACCATTTTTTCTCTCCCTACATATAAACTAAAATTAATGCGATAACACTAATCACAGCTGTCACTGCCCAAAGTGCATTTCTTAACACGTGATGTGGTAAACGTTCATTTTTAACAATGATGTTCATCACTTTTGGTGTCATCACGAAATAAGTTGCAGTGTGATATAAGGTCGCAATTAATGTGATGATATTTAAGAATACCACAATTGGATTTCTTAAGAAGCTAATGAAATCAATAATGCCTAGACCTGGTACAGGATTGCTTGCAAGGCAAAGTACACCGTAAAGCAATACGATACAGAACCATACAGCAAAGATAGAAGTTGCTTCACGTACCATATACGCTTTGTAGAAATCCAATTTTTGCCACCAAGTAGCCGTCATTGGGCGAACATATTTTTTGCGTTTACTTACTGTTACTGACATATTCTTCCCCTTAGCCTTTTGGTTTTAGCATTGAGATAACATAATCTTTGGCACTTTCCACTTTGCCTTGGTTGATCGCAGAAGCTGGATCCACGTGTTTTGGACAGACTTCAGAACAATAACCAACGAAAGTACAGCTCCAAACACCGTTTTTACCATTTAATAATGGCATACGTTGTGCTTTACCATGGTCACGGTTATCAAGGTTGTAACGGTGTGCCATTGTAATCGCTGCAGGGCCTAAGAATTCAGGGTTTAAACCAAATTGTGGACAAGCCGCATAGCATAAACCACAGTTGATACACATTGAGAATTGACGATATTTTTCAAGTTGTGCCGGCGTTTGTTTAGTACGGCTTACTTGCAATTCTTTTGATGGATGTGGTTTACCATCTAATGGTGGTGCTTCGTTACCAATAATATAAGGTTTAATTGCCTCTAAACTTTCGATGAAGTGGCTTAAATCAACCACTAAGTCGCGTTCAATAGGGAAGTTTGCTAATGGTTCAATACGCATATGGCCGCTGTAATCGCGTAAGAATGTTTTACAAGCCAATTTAGGTTTGTTATTCACCATCATCCCACAAGAACCGCAGATCGCCATACGGCAAGACCAGCGATAAGAAAGAGACGGTTCAAGTTTATCTTTAATGTAACCTAACGCATCTAAAAGAGAAGTTTGGTTATCATAAGGTACTTGATAAGAGCTTAAATGTGGCTCTTGATCATTTTCTGGGTTGTAGCGTAATACTTCTACAGTCATTACTGGTGAATTAGCCATTTGCTTGCTCCTTAGCTTTCGCAGCCGCTTCTGCCGCTTCTGCTTCAGCACCATAAACACGTTTTGCTGGTTGAGATTTAGTGATTTTCACCGGACTGTATTCAATACGCGGTGCATCATCGCCATTGTAGTAAGCAAGGGTGTGTTTTAAATAATTCACATCATCACGTTCAGTATAGTCTAAGCGTTGGTGTGCACCACGAGACTCTTTACGTTCAATTGCAGAGTTGGCAATAGATTGTGCGACATCAAGGATGTAACCTAATTCTACGGTGTAAAGCACATCGGTATTGAATACGCTTGAACGGTCTGCAACACGAATACGTTTATAACGTTCTTTAAGCTCAGCAATTTTATCTACTGCTTTTTGCATGCTTTCTTGGTCACGGTAGATACCACAACCTTCTTCCATTACGGTACCCATTTCATCACGAATTTCAGACCAAGATTCATTACCTTCTTGGTCATAAAGCGCTTTAAGGCGAGCGACAACATCTTGCGCTTGTGCATCAACTGCAGCACGATTTGTAGATTGAGCTTCTGCTGCACGTTGTGCGGCATATTCACCTGCAACACGGCCTAAAACCACTAATTCTGCAAGCGAGTTAGAACCTAAACGGTTTGCACCGTGTAAACCAGAAGACGCACATTCACCCACAGCAAATAAACCTTTAATACGAGTTTCGCTGTTGAAATCGACTTCGATACCACCCATGGTGTAGTGAACAACCGGACGAACTGGAATTGGTTCATTAACTGGGTTTACACCTTCATAAGCACTGGCTAATTCACAAATGAATGGAAGACGCTCATGTAAATATTTTTCACCTAAGTGACGTAAGTCAAGGTGAACCACATCAACACCTTTTGCAGTTTTTAAGGTGTTGCCTTTTTTCCATTCTTGCCAGAATGCTTGTGAAACTTTATCACGTGGACCAAGTTCCATATATTTGTTTTCAGGTTTACCGATTGGGGTTTCAGGACCTAGACCATAGTCTTGTAAATAACGGTAGCCGTTTTTATTCACTAAGATACCGCCTTCACCACGACAACCTTCAGTCATTAAGATACCGGTGTTCGGTAAGCCGGTTGGGTGGTATTGGACGAATTCCATATCACGAAGAGGAACACCATGACGATATGCCATTGATAAGCCATCACCTGTTACGATACCGCCGTTGGTATTGAATTTAAATGCACGACAACCACCGCCCGTTGCAATCACAACTGCATTTGCGTTGATTTGAACAAGTGAACCTTCCATCATATTCATCGCCACCATACCGCGAGCATGACCATCATCAACTAAGATGTCTAAAACGAAGTGCTCGTCAAAGCGTTGAATTTGTGGATATTGAATGGATGTTTGGAAAAGAGTATGTAATAAGTGGAAACCGGTTTTATCTGCTGCGAACCAAGTACGCTCGATTTTCATCCCACCGAAACGACGCACGTTTACATCACCATCGGCTTTACGGCTCCAAGGGCAGCCCCAACGTTCAAGTTGAGTCATTTCCACTGGAGAATGTTCAACGAAGTATTCCACCACATCTTGTTCACATAACCAGTCACCACCGGCAACGGTATCGTGGAAGTGTTTATCGTAGGAATCTTCCTCTTTAATTACTGCGGCCGCACCACCTTCTGCTGCAACCGTATGGCTACGCATAGGATAAACCTTAGAAACTAATGCGATCTTTAAGTTAGGGTTTGCTTCTGCTGCTGCAATTGCTGCACGTAAACCGCCGCCACCGGCACCAACAATAGCAATATCGACATTAACCGTTTGCACGATATCCTCCAATCAATAGAAAGTAAAAAAATAAAATGCCCTAAATAAATAGGGGATATATTGCCATTCTGCCATTTTTGTTTACAAATTAGTAACTTTTTTTCTGGAATAAACGGACAAAATACCAAAAGTGTGATCTAACTCAAAAAAGTTAGTTTTTTATATATTTATAGATGATAACCGTTTGCGTTTAAGAATGATTTAGTCGGATTATTGAGTTAAAAATCACTCTTGTTTACAATAGCCTAATTCATTTCAAAGGTGAAAACGGAGAAAAAAATGACCGCACTTAGCGATAAAAAAACAGAATGGCAACCTTCCGCATCAATTAAAAATCTATTGGCGCGTGCTAAAATCATTGCGGATATCCGCCAGTTTTTTACTGAACGTGGATTATTAGAAGTGGAAACCCCTGTTTTAAGTGAATTTGGCGTAACGGATCTTCACCTTTCCACCTTTAATACAGAATTTGTTGCCCCTTTTGATGAGCTCTCGAAAACGCTCTGGCTTTCTACCAGCCCGGAATATCACATGAAGCGTTTACTGGCAGCTGGCAGTGGACCGATCTTTCAAATTGGTAAAGTGTTCCGTAATGAAGAAGCGGGTAATCGCCATAATCCGGAATTCACCATGCTTGAATGGTATCGACCGCACTTTGATATGTATCGTCTGATGAATGAAGTGGATGATTTGTTACAACAGATCCTCGATTGTAAACCGGCAGAAACCTTAAGTTATCAATTTGTCTTCCAAGAATATGTCGGATTAGATCCATTATCAGCCACTCGTCAAGAATTGGTGGAAGCAGCACGTAAACACAACTTTATGGCAGATGAAGATGAAGATCGTGATACCTTATTACAATTTCTATTCAGTGAAGTGGTGGAACCTAAAATTGGGCAAGAGGCGCCTGTTGCGGTTTATCATTTCCCTTCTTCCCAAGCCGCGCTTGCACAGCTTAGCCCAGAAGATAGCCGTGTGGCAGAACGCTTTGAGTTCTATTATAAAGGCTTAGAGTTAGCCAACGGTTTCCATGAGCTCACGGATGCACGTGAACAACAATACCGTTTTGAAAAAGACAATCGCCTACGGGAAAAAGCAGGTTTGCCACAGCGTGAAATTGACTATCGTTTTCTAGGGGCTTTACAAGCAGGCATACCAAATACATCCGGTGTGGCTTTAGGTGTCGATCGTTTAATTATGATTGCATTAGGTGCAGAAAGTATTAAAGAAGTGATTTCATTTTCGGTGGAATGTGCTTAGTTTGTTTAAAAAATATTCATTATTCCTTCTGGAATAAATAAAAAAGAAGAATAAATTGCTCAAAATAGAGCGATCATTGTATAGACAAAATTCTGAAAAGTTCGATGTGAAAGGATGTTTTTGATTAAAAAATGTCCTTTTTTATGTAAAAAATGTGATCTTGATCCAATTTTAGAAAATTGGAAGAGATCCTCCCATTGACACTATAGGTTTATTTTGTAATATTTGCGACGTCTATTTCGGAGATTGAACTTTTTATGAAAAATTGCTTCAATCAAAAATCATAGGTAACAACCAAAAGGAATAACAATTATGAAAAAGACACTAGCAGCATTAATCGTTTCTGCATTTGCCGCTTCAGCAGCAAACGCAGCAGTAGTTTATGACAACGAAGGTACTAAAGTTGAATTAAACGGTTCTCTTCGTTTAATCTTAGAAAAAGCGGATGCTAAAAAGTATGACGCAGTAGGTAATTCAACTAAAACTGCAAATTCCGCTTTACGTAACGCAGGTTCACGTTTCGGTATCACAGTAAAACACAACTTAGATAACGATTTCTATGCGTTAGGTCGTTTAGAATTCCGTTTTGATGATACAGAATCTCGTGACCAATTCGGTAGTCTTTATGCTAAACGTGCTTATGTAGGTTTAGGTAGCAAAGCAACTGGTGATATCACATTCGGTCGTCAATTAACTATCGCAGATGATTTAACCCAAGCAAATGACTATGAATATGGCTTTATTCCAAAAGGTAAATATATTCCAACTTCAGGCACTGGTGTAGTACGTTATGACTATAAAGGTATCGAAGGTTTACAATTAAGTGCAAACTACAACTTCGGTCAACGTCATAAT
>JABZOY010000089.1:0-6623 GCA_015255025.1 Haemophilus sp. | reverse complement strand
GGCCATAGGCCACAGTAAAATGGGTAAACAAAATGCCGCAAGTCCCCAAGCGAAGCCACTAAATCCTGTCGGCATAGTTTGTTTTTTCATAATGAACCTTATATGATGAACAAAATTAAATGAAAAAGGAATATAGCAAATGCAGCCTTTATTTGGTAGCGAAACAGATGGTATTCAAGAGAGAAAATTGGTGAAACGTCTATTAAGAAAGAAAAAAATTACGTTTATTTTGACCGCACTTTGTACGGTGATTTATCTCTTGCAGAATATCGGATTTGAAGAGCCAATTATGGATTTATTCCATTATCCAGCTTATTCTTGGGAAGATCAGGAAGTATGGCGCTATTTCACTCATGCTATTGTTCATTTGTCGGTACCGCATATTTTATTTAACCTTTCGTGGTTTTGGTTATTCGGTGGCGCGATTGAACGCCGATTTGGTTCTCTCCATTTTTTATTATTAGTTTTAGTCTCTGCTGCAGTGAGTGGCGCTGTACAGAATTATTTTACCGGTCCCGCCTTTTTCGGGCTATCAGGTGTGGTTTATGCCGTGTTAGGTTATGTGTTGGTGGTGGACAAATTGCACCCGCATAGTTTTAACTTACCAGAAGGCTTTTTCACGATGTTGCTGGTAGGGCTTGTATTTGGCTTTATTAGTCCGCTTTTTGGTATTAATATAGGCAACGCAGCTCATATTTCAGGCTTTATCTTAGGATTGGTTTGGGGATTTCTGCAGAGTAAAATTAAGGCTAAATCGTTTAGCTAATTCAAATTTATAGGCATTTATATGAAGCAATCATTACGCCATCAGAAAATAATTGAGCTTGTGAAGCTAAAAGGGTATGCCAGTACAGAAGAACTGGTTATCGAACTGGAAGTTAGCCCTCAGACTATTCGACGCGATCTGAATATCCTTGCTGAAC
This sequence comes from Haemophilus sp., assembly GCA_015255025.1. Lineage (GTDB taxonomy): Bacteria > Pseudomonadota > Gammaproteobacteria > Enterobacterales > Pasteurellaceae > Haemophilus_D. The sequence goes on along the minus strand of JABZOY010000089.1, from coordinate 5,700 downwards.
AAGATTTAATTCGTCGTCATCATGGTGGTGCGGCCCCTTCTTCAACCGCAGAAAATTCTGATTACATTGAACGTAAACAATTTTTCCCTTCCCAAAAAAGCGCCATTGCTCGTGAAGTGGCAAAACGTATTCCAAACGGTGCATCCTTATTTATTGATATTGGTACCACGCCTGAAGCGGTAGCTAGCGCCTTGTTAAACCATGAACGGTTACGCATTGTGACAAATAATCTCAATGCGGCTCATTTATTACGTCAAAATGAAACCTTTGATATTACGATGGCGGGCGGTTCCTTACGTAAGGATGGTGGAATCATTGGTGAGGCAACGGTTAATTTTATTTCGCAATTCCGTTTAGATTTTGGAATTCTGGGCATTAGTGCAATAGACCTTGATGGTTCATTGTTGGACTATGATTACCATGAAGTCCAAGTTAAACGAGCCATTATAGAAAGCTCTCGCCAAACGTTATTAGCGACCGACCATTCGAAATTCTCTCGACAAGCGATTGTGCGATTAGGGGAACTTAAAGATGTAGATTATCTTTTCACTGATGATGTACCAAAACAAATTGCGGATTATTTAGAAAATAGCAACACAAAGCTAGTGATTTGCAAATGATGGAAATAGGAAGTGCGGCCAAAATTGACCGCACTTTTTTGGTAAGCATCCATGCCTAGCCACTGCTGTTTCGACCAATTCAAAATTAACTTCATTCACCCAACCTCCTTATTGATGTGAGATGAAACTAATTTTGCTGCAATAGTTGTTAAATTTTAGGGATACAAATGGAGGGCAAATCATTCGACTGCCAATTTTTTATTTAGGACAACGGGGAAGGTTTGCTTGAAGAGTCAAGAAAGACTAGAGCTTGATAGATCAAGTGGGTACATCGAGATCCCTCTCTAAATGTAATTTATTTATACTGCTGTTTTGGTAAAAAGGGAATCTTAAAATTATAAATATGTGATCGAGATCACAAATTAAATGCAAAAAGAAAGCTGCTTATTTTTGTTTAGAAAATAAGCAGCTATTTTATTGCTTTTTATCGATTTAAATTCACCGCGCCTTCGTAACCAAGTTGTCGCCAAGCTTCATAAACTGCAACAGCTACCGAGTTAGATAAGTTCATACTGCGGCTATTTGCGGTCATTGGGATACGGATTTTTTGTTCCATTGGCATTTTATCTAAAATAGACATTGGAATACCACGGGTTTCAGGGCCAAACATTAAATAATCCCCTAATTCAAATTGCACTTCGCTATGCGCAGGGCCGCCTTTAGTGGTGAGTGCAAAAAGACGTTTCGGTTTTTCGCTTTCTAAAAAGGCTTCAAAGGTTTTATGTTTTTTGATTTCAGCAAATTCATGATAATCCAAACCTGAGCGACGTAATTTTTTATCATCCCAGGTAAAGCCAAGTGGTTCAATCAAATGAAGGCGAAAGCCAGTGTTGGCACAAAGACGAATAATATTTCCCGTATTTTGTGGAATTTCAGGTTCGTATAACACAATATCTAACATAATGATTTCCTAATCTTTTTGATACAGGCGGTAACTTACCATACCTGTGGTTTTTTCTTTCAGTAATTGCCAATTTTCAGGCACGCTTAGCGGTTTGTCTTTTTCTGTTTCCACATAAATCAACGCATGAGGCAACAGCCAATTCTTTTCCTCTAATAGGGTAATTGCTTGTTCAGCTAAACCAAAATGAAAAGGTGGATCTAAAAATACCACATCAAAGTGCGGTTGATTTTGCGCTTGTTTTAAAAATTCTAAACTATTTTGATTGATTACTTGAGCTTGTTCGTTCGTCGTTTTTAGCGTTTGCAAGTTTTTCTTTAATTGGTTTGCCACGCTTTTATCCAGCTCTAAAAACGTTACCTGTTTCGCTTGTCGAGAAAGAGCCTCAAAGCCAAGTGAGCCACTGCCCGCAAAGCAATCAAGACAATGGCTATCCACAATATAAGGCATTAACCAGTTGAATAAGGTTTCTTTCACGCGATCACCTGTAGGGCGCAAACCTTCCGCATTTAAAACCGGTAATTTTCGTCCACGCCAAAGACCTGCGATGATTCGAACTTCGCCTTTGGCATTTTGAACTTGCATTTTTTTCATAAAGAAACAGATTTTTAGTGAAAATTGTGCTTAGTTTAGACGATTTTTTGCTAGAATAGGCAGTATTTTTTACAGATTTGTGTTTAAGAGAAGAATTTATGTCAGAAGAAAAGAAAAAAGGCGGGTTTTGGGCCTCCCTTTTTGGTCGCAATAAAAAGCAAGAAGAACAAAAAATTGAGCCAATTATTGAAGAGCCATCTGTAGAACCTGCCGATGTTTCACCTGAGGAAGAAATTGTTCACGCTGAAGAGAACGTTCAATTAGAACAAGTTGAACAGGAAGAATTACAGGAATTAGCTGAACAACTGCAAGAAGATAAAGCAGAAGAGGTCGTTGTTGAGCATCTTGAACCTATCGTAGAACAAGTGATTTCACTTGAAAGTGCGGTCAATATTGAACCTGTTTTAGATACACCGGTGATTGAAATAATTGACGAAGAAACGGTGAAAACAGAAGAAATTTCAACCGCACTTCCTACAGAAGAGCCAGCAGAAAGCATTATTGAACCAGATAATGTCATGGAAGATCTTCCTGTGGTTGAAGCGGAGATTGAATCTGAAATTGTTGAAGATGTTAAAGACGAATTACGTTCAGATATCAATACTGAAACGCAAGAAAAACCAAGTGAAGGCGGCTTTTTTAGTCGTTTAGTCAAAGGCTTGCTCAAAACCAAGCAAAATATTGGTGCAGGTTTCCGATCTTTCTTTTTAGGCAAAAAAATTGATGATGATTTATTTGATGAGTTAGAAGAGCAACTTTTAATTGCGGATATTGGCGTGCCAACAACCAATAAAATCATTAAGAATTTAACGGAGCACGCAAGTCGTAAACAATTGCAAGATGCGGAATTGCTTTACCAACAACTTAAAGTTGAAATGGCGGAGATCTTAAAACCTGTCGCGAAGCCGCTAGTTATTGATACGACTAAAAAACCGTATGTTATTTTAATGGTTGGCGTAAACGGTGTAGGTAAAACAACCACAATTGGTAAGTTGGCTCGTAAATTCCAAAATGAAGGTAAATCAGTCATGTTAGCAGCAGGGGATACTTTCCGTGCTGCAGCAGTAGAACAACTTCAAGTATGGGGCGAACGCAACAATATTCCGGTGGTGGCACAAAGCACGGGTTCCGATTCTGCGTCGGTGATTTTTGATGCAATGCAATCTGCAGCTGCACGTAACATTGATATTTTAATTGCGGATACGGCAGGACGTTTACAAAATAAAAATAATCTCATGGATGAATTAAAGAAAATTGTTCGTGTCATGAGAAAATACGATGAAACGGCACCGCACGAAATTATGCTTACCTTAGATGCAGGTACAGGACAAAATGCGATTAGCCAAGCTAAACTCTTTGATGAAGCAGTTGGACTAACCGGTATCTCATTAACCAAGTTAGACGGTACAGCAAAAGGTGGGGTAATTTTCGCCATTGCAGATCAGTTTAATTTACCAATTCGTTATATTGGTGTGGGTGAAAAAATTGAAGATTTACGCGAATTTAATGCAGAAGAATTTATTGAAGCATTGTTTGTTCACGAAAATGAAGAATAAAAAGGAATAATAAAGTGATTCGATTTTCAAATGTCTCTAAAGCTTATCACGGTGCGACTCAGCCGGCCTTGCAAGGCTTGAATTTTCATCTTCCTGTTGGAAGTATGACTTATCTTGTTGGGCATTCTGGCGCGGGTAAAAGTACCTTGCTTAAATTAATCATGGGAATGGAAAAGGCGAATGCCGGTAATATTTGGTTTAATGGTCATGATATTACGCGTTTGTCGAAATATGAAATCCCATTTTTACGCCGCCAAATCGGTATGGTTCACCAAGATTACCGTCTATTAACGGATCGTAGCGTAGCAGAAAATGTGGCGTTGCCATTGATTATTGCTGGCATGAACCCGAAAGAAGCACATACACGCGCATTGGTTGCATTAGATCGTGTGGGCTTACGTAGTAAAGCGAATTATATGCCGCCACAAATTTCAGGTGGGGAGCAACAACGCGTGGATATCGCGCGTGCCATTGTGCATAAACCGCAACTTTTATTAGCGGATGAGCCCACAGGTAACCTTGATGATGAACTTTCCTTAGGGATTTTTAATCTTTTTGAAGAGTTTAATCGTTTAGGCATGACGGTGTTAATTGCGACACACGATATCAATTTAATTCAACAAAAACCAAAACCATGTCTTGTGCTTGAACAAGGCTACTTACGCTATTAAGGATAAAAAATGACAAGACGTATTGATGCTTCTTTTGGCGTGCAAACTGCTTATACTTTGCGTTCTGTTTTGAACGATTTAGTAAAACGTAAATTTGGTACATTGCTAACAATTTTAGTTATTGCCGTGTCTCTTACGATTCCAACGGTGAGCTATTTGTTATGGAAAAATTTACACTTAGCGACAACTCAATTTTATCCGGAAAGCGAGCTCACAATCTATTTACATAAAAATTTAAGTGAAGAAGATGCTAACTTGGTGGTGGAAAAAATCCGTCAGCAAGAAGGTGTGGAATCGTTAAATTATGTTTCTCGCCAAGACAGTTTGAAAGAATTTAAAAGTTGGTCTGGTTTTGGTGAAGAGTTAGAAATTTTAGATGATAACCCATTGCCGGCAGTGGTGATGGTGAAACCGTCTAAAGCGTTTAATGAATCAGAAAAACGAGCTGAGCTACGCGCAAATTTAAATAAAATTAAAGGCGTGCAAGAAGTTCGACTAGATAATGATTGGATGGAAAAATTGACCGCACTTTCGTGGTTGTTTGCACACGTGGCAATTTTCTGCACGGTGTTAATGACAATAGCTGTATTCCTGGTTATCGGAAATAGTATTCGCTCGGATGTTTATAGTAGCCGAGCAAGTATTGATGTGATGAAGCTATTAGGTGCAACGGATCAATTTATTCTTCGTCCTTATCTTTATACTGGTATGATTTATGCCGTGTTAGGGGGCGTGATCGCTGCATTGTTTAGTAGTCTTATTGTGGGTTACTTTACGTCAGCGGTGAAGTATGTAACGGATATCTTTGCGGTTACCTTTGAGCTCAATGGATTAGGTGTGGGCGAGCTGCTCTTCTTATTAGTAAGTTGCTTGATTATGGGCTATGTTGGCGCTTGGATTGCCGCAACAAGACATATTGCAATGCTAGATAACAAACTATAGATTTCATTTATATAAAGTGCGGTCATTTTTTCAGGTGAAAAACACTCGAGAAAATGACCGCGCTTTTTTATTTGTGGAAATTAATTGAACAAAAAGCTTGCATAATTAGGTGTTTTTGTGTAATATCCACGGGCTTTCAGATATTGAAAGCCGTTTAATGTAATCATTTATTAAACGAGTATTACGATATGTAATACTAACAATGTTTCCGATTTGGAGACTATAAATAGGTCAGCTGCACTTCCTTTTCTATTTTGAAGTTAGAAGAGTGATGGTGTCAGTTTTGTTATTAGCTAAATTTATTGGAGCTCTGGTCTAATGCAGAACCAAAGAATCCGTATCCGCTTAAAAGCTTTCGATCACCGTTTGATCGATCAATCTACTGCGGAGATCGTAGAAACAGCTAAACGTACTGG
>JABZOY010000088.1:0-6894 GCA_015255025.1 Haemophilus sp. | reverse complement strand
GAAATCCACGATACCGTTCGCATATTGGATAATTGCGCCTGGTGCAGGACAAGCTTTTAAACAGCCTGGTTCTGAACAGTGCATACAACCATCTTTACGGATTAACCATTCTAAACGATCATTTTCTTCAACTTCGTTAAAGCGCATTACCGTCCATGCTTTTGCATTGAGATCTACTGGGTTATCGTAGATCCCCACACATTGAGCATTAACATCAGAACGGATGTCATTCCACTCTGAACAGCCCACCTGACAGGCTTTACAACCGATACAGGTGGATACATCGATTAATTTTGCTACTTCAACTTTATGATCACGCGCTTGAGGTGCTGGTGTTAAACCAGACGTAGCGGAGACCTTGATAATGTCTTGCGATTGAACGCCTTGACCACTTCCTGCCATATTATGCCTCCGCTTTCTCAATGTTTACCAAGAATGTTTTATATTCTGGTGTTTGAGTGACTGCTTCACCCCAAGATGGTGTTAAGGTGTTGGTGGAGAAACCACGATTACCTTTACCATTTAAGGCTTTCATGTTCCAGTGAATTGGAATACCCACGTGATGTACGGTACGTCCGTCGACTTCTAAATCTTTCAAACGTTTTGTTACCACTGCAACGGCTTTAATGTAGCCACGGCGAGAAGTAATTTTTACCATATCACCTTTTTGGATGCCTTTTTCTGCTGCTAATTTCTCACCAATTTCCACGAATTGTTGAGGTTGGGCGATGATATTTAACGCAGATTGAGCCGTCCAACTGTGGAAGTGCTCGGTCAAACGATAAGTGGTTGCCACATAAGGGAAATCTTTGTTTGAACCGATAAATTCACGGTCTTCTTTATAAATACGAACAGTCGGATCAGAGACGACACTTGGGTGTAGTGGGTTAGTGTCAATCGGACTTTCAATTGGTTCATAGTGTTCAGGCATAGGACCATTCGCAATTTTATCTACAGCGAATAGACGGCCAACACCTTCTGCAGACATAATAAACGGACCTGCATCAGAACCTGGTGGTTGTGTGCCATAGTCAGCGACATCTAACCAGTTCCAGTTTTTACCATTCCATTTGATTAATTGACGGTGTTTATCCCAAGGATTACCGTTAATATCAAGTGAAGCACGACTGTAAAGGATACGACGGTTTGCCGGCCATGCGAAGCCCCAACCTAATGTACAACCTAAACCAGATGGGTCAGAGTTGTCACGGTTTGCGGTTTGGTTACCTTTTTCAGTCCATTGACCCACATAGATCCAGTTACCTGATGAGGTTGTACCGTCATCACGTAAGTGAGCGAATCCGTTAAGTAATTGACCTTTTTTATACATGACGTTGCCATCAGCATCGAGAAGATCAGCAAGCGCGTAACCATTCAATTCTTTCGCTAATTCTACAGAACTTGGTGAATGCGGTTGAGCATAGTTCCAAGTCATCGCTTCGAAAGATTCGATACCACGACCACCTTCTTTTTGATAAAGGTGATGCATTTCTTCACGAATCATAGAAAGAATTTCAACATCTGGTAACGCTTCACCTGGTTGGTCACAGCCTTTCCAGTGCCATTGAGCCCAACGACCAGAGTTAGCAATAGAACCATCTTCTTCTGCGAAACAGGTGGTTGGTAAACGGAATACTTCAGTTTGAATATCTGCTGGATTCACATTGTTTGATTCACCAAAGTTTTTCCAGAATTCAGAAGATTCAGTTTGAAGCGGATCCATCACGATTAAGAATTTCAATTTGCTCATACCTGCAACAGTTTTGTTTTTGTTCGGTAATGAGTTTAATACGTTGAAACCTTGTAAAATCCAACCGTTCAATTTGCCATCATTCATTAACTTAACATGAGTGATAGGGTCGTATAAGCGGTCTGCTTTTGGTAAGAAATCGAAACCCCAACCATTTTCTTTGGTTGCTTTATCACCATAGAACGTTTTCATCATACTCACGAAGAATTTCGAGGTATTACGATAGTAGTTCACTTGGTTTGGTACGATATCTTTTGGCGTAATCGCATTAATGTATTGTTCGTAAGACGTATCTTTGTCATTCGGTAAACGCATATAACCAGGTAAAGACATCGGCAATAAGCCCATATCTGTTGTACCTTGTACGTTTGAGTGTCCACGTAATGCATTAATACCGCCTCCTGGCATCCCCATATTACCTAAGAGTAATTGGATCATCGCCATTGAGCGAATGTTTTGTGTACCGATTGTGTGCTCAGTAAAGCCTAACGCATACAAGTGCGTCATGGTTTTATTCGGTGCAGAGGTTTTACCAATTTCTTCACAGATTTGTAAGAAGAGTTTTTGCTTAACACCGGTAATACGTTCAACTATTTCTGGGGTATAGCGAGAAACGTGATCTTTCAAGATATTAATCACACAACGTGGATCTTGTAAGGTCATGTCACGTTTAGCATTACCATTTTCATCAAATTGGTAATTCCATTTAGATTTATCGTAAGTACGTTTTTCTTCATCAAAGCCTACGAATAAACCATCTTCAAATTTGAAACCTTCATCAACTAAGAATGAAGCATTGGTATAGTGTTTAACGTATTCGTGTTGAATTTGGTTAGTTTCCAATAAGTAACGGATCACACCCATTAAGAATGCGATATCAGAACCGGAACGAATTGGTGCATGAAGGTCAGCTACAGAAGCTGTACGGTTAAAGCGAGGGTCAACCACGATGATTTTCGCACCGTTTTTCTTCGCTTCGATCGCCCAACGGAAGCCAACAGGGTGAGCTTCAGCAGGGTTACCACCTTGAACAATAATAAGATTGGCGTTTTTGATGTCAACCCAGTTGTTTGTCATGGCACCGCGACCAAATGATGGAGCAAGACTTGCTACCGTTGGTCCGTGTCAAGTATTCGCTTGGTTACACATCGGCACTATGCCCAACATTCGAACCCATTTATGAGTAAGAAGTGCGGCCTCGTTGCTCATGGCGGAGGCGGTCATAATACCAGTAGAGGTCCAACGGTTAACGGTTTTGCCACTTGCGTCTTTTTCAACGAAGTTCGCATCACGGTCATCTTTTAATAAACGAGAAACGCGTTTGATCGCTTCTTCCCAAGAAAGACGAACCCATTTGTCCGAACCCGGTGCTCGATATTCAGGGTATAATGCACGGCTTTCACTATTAACATAGTCTAACGCGCCCGCACCTTTAGGACATAATGCCCCACGGCTTACCGGATGGTCTGGGTCACCTTCAAGGTGGAATAATTTAGAACGGGTATTGGTGCCTGTATGGCTGCTTAAAGCATCGTAAGGTTTGCCTGTGCTATATAACAACATACCACAGCTCACTGCACAATATGTACAGGTGTTACGGGATTCAAAAGCCCGTAATAATTTGTATTCACGTGGTGCCGCTAAGACAGATGAGGGTGCAAAGCCCAACATTGCCGCAGACGTCCCCGCCATACCACCTGCACAGATCTTAAAGAACTTACGTCTAGAGACCTGCATAATCACTCCTTCATAACGGCGAACCGTTAAGATATTTCGATAGTATAAATTCGTATAGATAATTTATTTGATTTCGTTAAAATAACGTATCAACCATTAAATTGATTATAATACTGACCAATTTAAACGGAGCCGATTTTAACTATTTTTTAACCGAAAATCTATAATCAAAACTTGTTATAATCGCTTTAAAACTTGAGCTAGATCACAAAATAAACATTTTTTGTTAAAAAAAAGTAACATTTTTACAACAGTCATTTTATTGGGAAAAAATAATGCACTGGATAATCCAAAAAACAATTAATTTTTTAAAAAAAACATCTGAAAATCCGACCTCACTTTTAGTGGAAAAACAAGATAGTTTGGCTGCGGAAGTCCCTGTTTCACTTGTCTATAATGGTATTGCACATACCGTCATGATGTGCTCGCCCCAAGATTTAGAGGATTTTGCTTTAGGCTTTTCATTAGCGGAAGGGATTATTGAGAAAAAAGCGGATATTTATGGCATTGATGTGGTGGAAGTATGCAATGGTATTGAAGTGCAAATTGAATTATCTAGCCGTCAATTTGTAGCATTAAAAGATCATCGCCGTACATTAACAGGTAGAACAGGATGTGGCATTTGCGGCACAGAACAAATCTCACAAGTCTATAAAAAATTGCCCAAATTAGACCGCACTTTCCAATTTAATTTAAATTTATTAGATGGCTGTTTAGAACAATTACAAGCTAATCAAGAACTCGGGAAAGAAACAGGTGCAACACACGCAGCGGCCTTTTTTGATTTGTCTGGTAATTTACTGGCGATTCGAGAAGATGTAGGGCGACATGTAGCGCTAGATAAATTAATCGGCTGGCATGCTAAACAAAATCAACCGCAAGGATTTGTACTTGTTTCGAGCAGAGCCAGTTATGAAATGGTTCAAAAATCGGTCACTTGTGGAATTGAGTTACTTGTTGCGATTTCTGCTGCGACAGATCTTGCCGTCAATATGGCTGAACAACACAATCTTTCCCTTATCGGCTTTGCTCGCCCAGGAAAAGCCAATATTTATTCTGGGAAAGAGCGATTGGTTTTAGCTTAGTTTTATCTATTAAAAAAAGTGCGGTCAAAAACATCATGATTTTTGACCGCGCTTTTTGTTTATTCCTTCGGTGATTTGCTATCTAAGAGGACTTCAGAGACCCAACGTTGAGTCAGGCGTTTGCCTTCTTGATCTGTACCAAATTTCATAAAATCAATATCCACTAGTTTTAATTTGCTAGCTGGCAGGAAACCTGGTGCAGGTTCTGCATGGATATTGGTTGGAAGTTGATAAGAGTCTGATTCTTTCCAAGGAATTTCTTGGGCTTCTTTGCTTAGCACGAAATCCATAAACCGTTTGGCATTATCAAGGTTTCTCGATCCTTTAATGATGCTTGCCCCGCCTAAAGAATAGCCTACGCCTTCGCATGGTAAAATGCCTTCAACTGGCGCACCATTTTTCTTCTCACGCGGGTAAACCAGCATAAAACCTAAATCAATCGCCACGGTACCGTTAGCCAAATAGTTGCTCGCAAGACCTGTTTTGGTATGTTGCATGAGATTGGGTTCTAATTTTTTCAAATAATCGAAAGCTTTTTCTTCTCCCCATAATGTGGAAAAAGTACTGATAAGTGAATAACCTGTACCCGAAACGCGAGGATCGGGATATTGAATTTGACCTTGATATTCTGGTTTTATCAGATCTGCATAACATTTTGGCGCAGGAATATTCAATTCTTTCAATTTTTTAGTATTCACCCCAATGCCAAGTTCCATTAAGTAAATCACAGAGGTGAAATTACCGCGTTGTTCCATTAAAGATTTAAACTGCGGCATGATGTCTTTTTGTAATGGGGAACGATAGGATTCAAGTAAGCCTAATTCAGCCGCTTGAAGATGCGGTTCAATGGTGCCACCAAACCAGAAATCAGCTTGTGGGTTTTCTTTTTCAGCTTTAATTTTGCCTAATACGACGCCTGTACTATTACGCACAAATTGTGCATCTACATTGTATTTTTTACTGAAGGCTTGAGTGACTTTTTCGCATACAACGTTTTGTACGCTGCAATAGACAGTGAGTTTTCCTTCAGCCTGTGCGTGAGAAGTGTATGCGAGGGCGGTTAGGGCTGAAAGTGCGGTTAATTTTAGCGTTGTTTTAATTGACATTGTGTCTCCTTTAACTTCGTCAATATTTAGTAATTATTTGATATTGCTAATATAAAGGGGCGGAGTAAATTTGTAAATATCAGGTTGTTTAAAAATATAATTCCCACTATAATCCCTGTAAATTTAACCAGATTAAAATAGAGCAATGGATATTTCAGAATTACTTGATGGCTTGAATGATAAACAACGTGAAGCAGTGGCAGCACCACTTGGCAATTACCTTGTGCTTGCTGGTGCAGGAAGTGGTAAAACTCGTGTATTGACTCATCGTATTGCTTGGTTGATTGCCGTAGAAAGTATTTCTGAAGGCAGCATTATGGCAGTTACTTTTACCAATAAAGCCGCTGCTGAAATGCGACATCGTATTCAAGATACTTTATCCAAACATGCTCAATCCAATTTATTTGGCATGTGGATTGGCACATTCCATAGCATTGCGCATCGATTACTACGTGCACACCATTTAGACGTGAACTTGCCACAAGATTTCCAGATTTTGGATTCTGAAGACCAACTTCGTTTAGTAAAGCGCTTGATGAAATTGCACAATTATGACGATAAAGCATTTCCACCGAAACAAGCGTGCTGGTATATCAATAATAAAAAAGATGAAGGTTTAAGACCGCAAGATATTAATGATTTTGGTGACCGTCAGGAAAAAGAGTGGATTAAGATTTATCAAATTTATCAAGATACTTGTGATCGTGCAGGCTTGGTGGATTTTGCTGAATTGTTAATTCGTGCGTATGAATTATTTGCTAAAAAGCCCGTGATTTTGCAACGCTATCAGCAACGTTTTCAGCATATTTTGGTAGATGAGTTTCAAGATACCAATAAAATCCAATATGCCTGGATCAAAATTCTTGCCGGTAATACGAGCAAAGTGATGATTGTGGGCGATGATGACCAATCCATTTATGGTTGGCGTGGTGCACAGGTCGAAAATATTCAAAAATTCCTAAAAGATTTCAATGCTGAAACTATTCGTTTGGAGCAAAACTATCGTTCTACCGGCAATATTCTGAAAAGTGCCAACCAACTTATTTCGAATAATAGTGATCGTCTCGGTAAGAATTTATGGACGGACGGTGAAATGGGCGAGCCAGTGGGGATTTATGCGGCATTTAATGAGTTAGATGAAGCTAAATTTGTGGCTTCTCAAATCCAAAATTGGGTAGATGACGGTGGAAAATTAGATGATTGTGCTGTTTTATAT
>JABZOY010000087.1:0-7028 GCA_015255025.1 Haemophilus sp. | reverse complement strand
CATTAAGCCGTAGTACCCCACAACATGCGAGCCTTGGCGTATTACGTTCACCCGACATTCCTTCTGTTTTAGTGGAAACAGGCTTCCTTTCCAATATGGAAGAAGAGCAGAAACTGAATACCATTACTTATCGTCGTCGTATTGCTTATATGATTTACGAAGGTTTGGTTGCTTATCGTAATGGTAATTTAAAAGCAATTGCCGTTCCACCTAGTGATGAGCAAGACAGCAAATCTACAAAATCAAACGATAAAAACAATGAAAAATCTGACCACACTTCTGATGTGAAAGACAGCGGTATTCGCCATAAAGTGAAACCAGGTGAAAGCATTGGTAGCCTAGCCAATAAATATGATGTCAAAGTCAGCGAAATCGTTGAGTTAAATAAACTGAAACGCAAAGAACTTTGGTTAAATGAAACCATTAAGATTCCTGATAATGGCAAAGGCAAAAAAGCAGAAGAACCGATCAAAAAAGAAGAGAAAAACACTGAAAAATCTGACCGCACTTCCGATGTCAAAGACAGTGGCGTACGTCATAAAGTGAAACCAGGTGAAAGCATTGGTAGCCTGGCAAACAAATACGATGTAAAAGTCAGCGAAATCATTGAATTAAATAAACTAAAACGTAAAGAACTTTGGCTGAATGAAATTATTAAAATCCCGGATAACGGCAAAAGCAAAAAGGTAGAAGAAAAACCTAAATCGGATGATAAAGCCAAAGCCGATAACAAAGGAAAAAACAGCAAGATTGTTGAAGCTGAAAAAGCCGTTTCTAAAAAAGATCAAAAACAAGAAAAAGCTGAGAATAAAAAAGAGCCTGAAAAAAAAGGTAACGATAAAAAAGACACTTCTTCAAAAGGAAATGAGAAGAAAGATGATGGCAAGAAAGAAACCCCGCTTTACCATACTGTGAAAGCCGATCAAACTATCTATGCTATCTCTCGTGAATACAATGTACCGGTTAATCGTCTTTTAAAACTGAACCCAACATTGAAAAACGGCAAAGTCGTGACTGGGCAAAAAATCAAACTTAAAGAAAAATAAGGAATCCTATGGCAATCAAAATTCTTTCTCCACAGCTGGCTAATCAGATTGCCGCAGGTGAAGTGGTCGAACGCCCTGCCTCTGTGGTGAAAGAATTAGTGGAAAACAGCCTTGATGCTGGTGCCAATAAAATTCATATTGATATTGAAAATGGTGGCGCCAGTCTGATTCGTATTCGAGATAATGGCAGTGGCATTCCTAAAGAGGAATTAAGCCTCGCACTCGCTCGACATGCAACCAGTAAAATTGCCGATCTTGATGATCTCGAAGCCATTTTAAGTTTAGGTTTCCGCGGTGAAGCCCTTGCCAGTATCAGCTCGGTTTCTCGTCTCACGCTTACCTCTCGCACAGCAGAGCAAAATGAAGCGTGGCAGGTTTATGCACAAGGACGAGAGATGGAAACCACAATCAAACCCGCATCTCATCCAGTCGGTACGACAGTTGAAGTGGCAAATCTCTTTTTTAACACGCCTGCTCGTCGTAAATTCTTACGCACTGATAAAACAGAATTTGCTCATATTGATGAAGTCATTCGCCGAATTGCTTTAGCGAAATTTAATATCGCTTTTACGCTCACACATAATGGCAAAATTATTCGACAATATCGTCCTGCAACGAATGAAGAACAACAACTAAAACGCGTTGCCGCTATTTGTGGCGATGATTTTGTTCAACATGCCTTACGTATTGATTGGAAACATGATGATTTACATCTTTCTGGCTGGGTGGCGACACCTGAATTTACCCGTTCTCAAAATGATTTGAGCTATTGCTATATCAATGGACGAATGGTGCGCGATAAAGTGATCACCCATGCAATTCGTCAAGCTTATGCGGAGTATTTACATACTGAGCAATACCCTGCATTTGTACTATTTATCGATCTCAATCCACATGATGTCGATGTCAACGTGCACCCAACAAAACACGAGGTTCGTTTCCATCAAGCGCGTTTAATTCATGATTTTATCTGCCAAGGCGTAACAAATGCGCTTAATGCCATTCCTCAAGCTGAATTGGATTTAGCGCCAACGATGAATGAGGCAAGAGAGCCTTCGGCTTCATATCAAACCCACTATGAACCTAAACCCAATCGTGCGGCGGCTGGGCAAAATATTTTTGCCTCGCATTATCATCAGCCTCGTGAAAAACAATCAGAAAATCGACCGCACTTTTCAAACCGTAGTGAGTACGTTCCGTCGTATGGTTATCGTGAACAACCTACAAAGACCGAACAACGCTTATATGGTGAATTAGTACGTCCAACAGAAGCATCTCAAGTTTTAACAACACCTGTCGTTGAACAACAACTCCCACAGACAAGTGATGCAGGCTATTTACGTGCATTGGCATTAATTGAAAATAAAGCATTGCTTTTACAACAAAATCAGCAGTTTTATTTGATGTCATTAGCTAAATTGCAAACCTTAAATTATGAATTAACCTTACAACAAGGTGAAATTTCACAACAGCCGTTGCTCATTCCGATTATTTTCCGCTTAGATGAAAAACAATTTGAACAATGGCAAAAACAAAAAGCCTTTTTTCAGCAAAGTGGTTTTGAATTTATTGAAAATGAAGCCCAGCTACGTCTTACATTAAACAAAGTACCTGCGGTTTTACGTACGCAAAATTTACAAAAATGCGTGGTAAGCCTGCTTGCTGAACATGTAGAAAATATGCCTGATTTTCTGACCGCACTTTGTCAGACGCTAGAGATGAAACCGATTCAAGTATTAGCGGATGCGGTCAGCTTATTAAGTGAAACGGAACGCTTACTGAATAAAACTCATCAAGAAAAATTTAATACATTACTGAAACCGATTAACTGGCAGCCTTTCTTAACTGATTTGTAATATGACACAAAAAACTGACTCCAAACCAACCGCACTTTTTCTGATGGGACCGACGGCCTCAGGAAAAACAGATCTTGCTATTCAATTACGTCAAAGTCTGCCAGTGGAAGTGATCAGTGTCGATTCTGCATTAATTTATAAAGGTATGGATATTGGTACGGCAAAGCCTTCTAAAGAAGAACTTGCCCTTGCCCCTCACCGTTTAATTGATATTTTAGATCCCGCTGAAAGTTATTCTGCGATGAATTTTCGTGACGATGCGCTCAGAGAAATGGCTGATATTACCGCGCAAGGCAAAATTCCACTTTTGGTTGGCGGCACGATGTTGTATTACAAAGCATTGATTGAAGGACTTTCTCCTCTTCCATCAGCTGATGAAAAGTTACGCTTAGAAATTGAAGAAAAAGCGCAAAAATTTGGCTGGCCAGTACTTCATCAAGAATTACAAAAAATTGATCCTATTTCTGCTGAGCGTATCAATCCAAATGATTCACAACGCATTAATCGTGCATTAGAAGTATTCTATTTAACGGGCAAATCATTAACGGAATTAACCGAACAAAAAGGCGAAGAATTGCCTTATCAATTTTTGCAATTCGCTATTGCACCAGAAGATCGTGCGGTATTACATCAACGTATCGAACAACGTTTCCATAAAATGATCGAATTAGGTTTCCAAGAAGAAGTGGAAAAACTCTACCAACGAGAAGATCTCCATCCTGATTTGCCTTCTATCCGCTGTGTGGGCTATCGCCAAATGTGGGAATATTTACGTGGTGACTATGATCATGAAGAAATGATCTTCCGTGGCATTTGTGCAACTCGACAATTAGCCAAACGACAAATAACCTGGCTACGCGGCTGGAAAACACCATTAAATTGGCTAGATAGTCTGCAACCGCAACAAGCCAAAGAAATCGTACTACGCAAGATTGACGAACATTTTAAGGGGTAAATTATGGCGCTTTCACTTCCGCTTTCGACTGAAAAACTCATTCAACTTGGCGAAGTGCTTTGCCAATATTTCCCTGAAATGAATCTTGATGAATTAACCCAACAAATCGAGCGAGACGCAACAGATCTCACGACTCCAATCGGACAAATCAACTATGCCATCAGTCTGTCTGATTTCTTGGAAAAAGTCTTAAAAAAACACCCGCACTTTTTAGCCCAATGGTGGCAAACACCTCCTCAATTTTCAGATTGTCAACATTATGCTAGCCGTTTAGCAAACCAACTCTCCACTATCCCAAACGAAGAACAGCTTTACAAAACGCTACGAAACTTTCGTAATCAAGAAATGGCAAAACTTAGTTTCTGTCAAAGCCTGAATCTTGCTACCGTAGAAGAAATTTTTATTCGTCTTTCTCAACTTGCTGAAAGTCTTATCATCGGTGCGAGAGATTGGCTGTACAAACAAGCTTGCGAAGAAATGGGCACGCCTTGCGATGAACATGGCAATCCTCAGCAACTCTATATTCTTGGTATGGGAAAATTAGGTGGTTTTGAGCTAAATTTTTCCTCTGATATTGATTTAATTTTTACTTACCCTTCACAGGGAGAAACCGTTGGTGCAAGACGAGCCGTTGATAATGCTAAATTTTTTACGCGTTTAGGACAACGTCTGATTAATGCATTGGATCAATTTACGCCAGATGGCTTTGTCTATCGTACAGATATGCGTCTTCGTCCTTTTGGCGATAGTGGTGCACTTGCCTTAAGTTTTTCTGCGATGGAACAGTATTACCAAGATCAAGGGCGAGACTGGGAACGCTATGCCATGATTAAAGGGCGTATTTTAGGCGCAGATGAGCAAGATCCTAATGTAAAAACCTTGCAGCAATTACTTCGCCCCTTTGTGTATCGACGCTATATTGATTTTAGTGTGATTCAAGCTTTACGTGAAATGAAAGGTAAAATTGAGCGTGAAGTACGTCGTCGTGGCTTAAAAGACAATATTAAACTAGGCGCAGGCGGGATTCGAGAAATCGAATTTATTGTGCAAGTTTTTCAACTGATTCGTGGTGGACGTGAAATCAAGCTACAACAGCATGAATTGCTTAAACTTCTACCCGAAATACGGGAGCTCGGTTTAATTACGCCTGAACAATATCATGAATTAAGAGACGCTTATATCTTCCTTCGTCGCACTGAAAACGTGCTACAAGCCATTGATGATCAACAAACGCAACTACTTCCGACAGATAAAGAAAATCGCCTTAGATTAATGGTCGCTTGTCGAAAATATACTTATTTAGATGAGAACAATCAGGCTACGATGAAATCTTATCCAATTGAAAACTGGGATGATTTCTATCAAATACTACAATCACACCAACAAAAAGTGCGGTCAGTTTTTGATGCATTAATTGGTGAAGAAAAAGATGAACGTACCGATGACAATAATCAGTGGATTGATTTTTTAGAAAGTGATCTTGATGACATTGAACAAATGCTGATTGATAATCACATTGATTATGACGCAATTTCCGATATCTTAGATAAACTTATTCAATTCAAAGAGGGGCTTGCGCGCCGTGTTATTGGCTCTCGTGGTCGAGAAGTTTTAGCTCACTTATTACCAAATATCTTTACCCAAATATTTGAGCAAAAAAATTACCGTACTTTATTGCCACGCATTCTTAATATTATCGATAAAATTGCGAGTAGAACGACATATTTGGAATTGCTCTTAGAAAATCCTCAAGCCATTGAGCAGCTAATTGAACTATGTGCGCAATCCCAGATGATCGCTGAACAAGTGGCTCGCTATCCTATTCTACTCGATGAATTATTAAATACTGAAGCGCTACGTAATCCATTGCCGTTCACACAGTATCCTGATGAATTGAAGCAATATATGCTGCGATTACCGCAAGATGATGAAGAACAATTTATTGACGGTTTACGCCAATTCAAACAGTCTATTTTATTACGCGTTGCAGCCGCCGATATTCTCGGCGTATTGCCTGTTATGAAAGTGAGCGATCATCTCACTTATCTGGCTGAAGCAATCATTGATGCCGTTGTCAATTTTGCTTGGCAACAAGTCAGTCAACGCTTTGGTGTACCGGAACATCTAGCTGGTAAAACAGAAAAAGGCTTTTTAGTCATTGGCTACGGTAAACTAGGCGGAATTGAACTCGGGTATAAATCCGATTTGGATTTAGTCTTTTTATATCAAGCGGTTGAAGGCCAAACTATTGGAGGGAGAAAATCCATTGATAGCAATCAATTCTATTTAAGATTGGCTCAAAAAATTGTCAGTATTTTTAGCATGAATACGAGTGCTGGTATACTCTACGATGTTGATATGCGATTACGACCTTCAGGCGATGCAGGTTTATTAGGCTGTTCACTTCAAGCATTTGAAAACTATCAACTCAATGAAGCATGGACTTGGGAAAAGCAAGCACTTGTCCGCAGTCGTGCCATTTTTGGTGAAACAGAATTAAAAGCAGAATTTGAAAAAATTCGCTGTAATGTACTTTCCGCTCAAAGAGATATTAATCAGCTAAAAATCGAAGTAAGAGAAATGCGTGAAAAAATGTACGACCATTTATCTCATACAAAAGACGGCTTTTTTAATATCAAAACCGATCGTGGCGGCATTACCGATATTGAATTTATCGCCCAGTATCTGATGCTTGCGAATGCTCCAGCTAATCCAATATTAACAAAATGGTCTGATAACGTCCGCATCTTTGATTCAATGGCAGAATATCACATTATTTCTCTAGCTGAGTGTGAAAAACTCAAATCCTGCTACGTGACACTACGTAATAAAATCCATCACCTAAACTTATTAGGAAAGCCTGTCATTGTTGATGATTCGGAATTTATAGAAGAAAGAGAATTTGTTTGTTCTTTCTGGCATAAGCTCTTTTCTTAAAAGATTAAAGGAGTCTATCCCCAGATAATGGGGATAAACTCCTTTTTATATATTATCTACGTAAAAACAGTCTAACTTTCTACCGCACTTTTTATTTATTAAAATAAAAATCTAAAAACAAAAACCCCAAGCCATTCAGCTCGGGGTTCACATTCACTACCTGGCGGTGTCCTACTCTCACATGGGGAAGCCCCACACTACCATCGGCGCATCGGCGTTTCACTTCTGAGTTCG
>JABZOY010000086.1:0-7224 GCA_015255025.1 Haemophilus sp. | reverse complement strand
GTACAGTAGTAACAGGTCGTGTTGAGCGTGGTATCATCCGCACTGGTGATGAAGTTGAAATCGTTGGTATCAAACCAACAGCGAAAACAACAGTAACTGGTGTTGAAATGTTCCGTAAATTACTTGACGAAGGTCGTGCAGGTGAGAACATCGGTGCATTATTACGTGGTACAAAACGTGAAGAAATCGAACGTGGTCAAGTATTAGCGAAACCAGGTTCAATCACTCCACACACTGATTTCGAATCAGAAGTTTACGTATTATCAAAAGATGAAGGTGGTCGTCACACTCCATTCTTCAAAGGTTACCGTCCACAATTCTATTTCCGTACAACTGACGTAACTGGTACAATCGAGTTACCAGAAGGCGTGGAAATGGTAATGCCTGGTGATAACATCAAAATGACAGTAAGCTTAATCCACCCAATCGCGATGGACCAAGGTTTACGTTTCGCAATCCGTGAAGGTGGACGTACAGTAGGTGCTGGCGTTGTTGCGAAAATCATCAAATAATTGATGTATTAACTGTAACAAGTTAGATTAAGAAGGCGTATCGAAAGATGCGCCTTTTTGTTTGCCTAAAATTCAGTGAAATTATAATGAAAGTTCAAATTAAAAATGTGAATGTTAGGGAGAGAATATTCTTTGGAAGAAAAGAGTGGCGGAAGGTCATGGGAGTTGAACCCACCCGGGAACGCTGGCGTCCCCAACAGGATTTGAAGTCCTGCCACCTCACCGGAGATGACGACCTTCCGTTATTGAAATTGCGGTTACTTTAGCGTAAATTAGTTCGCAATTCAACGCCATTTTGAAATAGGAATTAAAAATGACCGCACTTTTTCAACAACTTCCTTCGGTAGATAAATTTTTAAAAACACCAGAAGGTGAAATGCTTTTAACTGAATTTGGTCATTCAGCCGTTGTACGTGAATTGCGCCAATTATTGTCTGAAGGACGCGAGTTTATCAAAGAGCATCAAAATTTACCGCACTTTTTTGCCGATCACCTAAGTACGTTACATTATTTACAAGAGCGATTGACTCAGCAAAATCATGTACAAATTAAATCAGTTCATAATTTAACAGGCACAGTATTACATACAAATTTAGGGCGAGCATTATGGTCAGAAAGTGCACAACAAGCGGCACTTCATGCGATGAAAGGTAATGTTGCACTAGAATATGATTTGGAAGAAGGCAAACGCAGTCATCGAGATAATTATATTAGTGAACTACTTGCACAACTCACCGGTGCAGAAGCTGCCTGTATTGTGAATAATAATGCGGCAGCCGTACTCTTGATGTTAGCTACTTTTGCAAAAGATAAAGAAGTGATTATTTCTCGAGGTGAGTTAATTGAAATCGGTGGTGCATTTCGCATCCCTGACATTATGGCTCAAGCAGGCTGTAAACTTGTTGAAGTCGGAACTACAAACCGCACACATTTGAAAGATTACCGTCAAGCAATCAATGAAAACACGGCTTTCTTAATGAAAGTACATTGCAGTAACTATCATATTAGTGGATTTACCGCTTCAGTTTCAGAACAAGAGTTGGTTGAGCTAGGACGAGAATTTGATATTCCAGTGATTACGGATCTTGGTAGCGGTGCATTGATTGATCTAAGCCAATATCATTTACCGAATGAGCCGACGGTACAAGAAAAAGTCACACAAGGCGTAAACTTGGTGTCATTTTCAGGCGATAAATTATTGGGTGGAACACAAGCCGGTATTATCGTCGGTAAAAAAGAGTGGATTGCTCAGTTACAAGCTCACCCATTAAAGCGCGTGTTGCGTTGTGATAAAGTGATTTTAGCCGGGCTTGAGGCAACATTACGTCTTTATCTCCACCCCGAAAAACTCACAGAAACGTTGCCAACTTTGCATTTGCTCACTCAATCAATGGATGTATTAAAAGAAAAAGCCGAACAACTTAAAACCTGTTTAGCAAATCGTTTAAAAGATTACCAGGTTGAGATTGAAGAAAGTTTTGCTCAGATTGGGAGTGGATCTCAACCGATGGCGACGATTCCTTCGATTGCGGTAACGATAGCTGAAAAAACAGAGGCAAAATTGACCGCACTTTTAGCAATATTCAAAGCGTTAGAACAGCCGATAATTGGCCGTGTTGAGAAAGGAAAGATTTGGTTAGATTTACGTAGCGTGGCTGACTTTAAGGCATTATTAGATACGGTGGAAAAATTATGATCATAGTTACATCAGGGCACGTCGATCATGGTAAAACAGCCCTTTTAAAAGCACTGACAGGTACGAATACCGCCCATTTGCCGGAAGAAAAAAAACGTGGCATGACCATTGATTTAGGCTATGCCTATTTGCCTTTAAAAGAGAAAGTGCTTGGGTTTATTGATGTACCTGGCCATGAAAAGTTTCTCGCCAACATGTTGGCCGGGCTTGGTGGTGTGCATTATGCCATGCTTATTGTTGCAGCCGATGAAGGGATTGCCGCACAAACTAAAGAACACTTAGCGATTTTGCATCAGCTTCAATTTACTGAAATCATGGTAGTGATTACCAAGGCTGACCGAGCAACAAATGAGCAAATCGAGGCACTAAAAATACAAATTCAGACAGATTATCCATTCTTAGCTGAATCTCATTATTTTATTACATCGGCACAAACGGGCTTAGGAATTGATGCGTTACGTGATTATTTAGCCAATTTACCGGAATTAGTCGAAATAAATAAACCGTTTCGTTATGCTATCGACCGTGTCTTTAGCGTGAAAGGGGCGGGGACAGTGGTAACGGGCACAGCATTTGCGGGAACGGTGGCCATTGATGATGAACTCTTCCTTTCTACAGGACAAAAGGTTCGTGTTAAGAATATTCATGCTCAGAATACGCCGAGTGAAAAAGGCTTGGCTGGCCAACGCTTAGCGCTCAATTTAAACGTTGATTTAGATCGTATTCCAATGCAACGCGGCGATTGGTTGTTAGCCTCAGAACCACTTGAGCCAACAGATCGTATTACCATTGAAATTACACCTGAAGTGAATTTGAAAGACAGTCAGCCTGTGCACATTTATCATGCAGCAAGCCGTACGACGGGTAAGCTCACCTTGCTTGAAAGCAAAAATGCAATGAAAAATGACCGCACTTTGGCAGAAGTTATTTTAGAACAGCCATTATTTTTGGCATTCGGGGATAAATTAATTTTACGTAGTGGCGATGCAAAAGTATTAATTGGTGGGGCGAAGGTACTCGAAATTCATTCACCAAAACGTTATAAGCGTACAGAGGCTCGTTTAGCGTTCTTGGCTAAACTTAATCAGGCTCAAACTGCCACACAACGCATCGGATTGACCTTACAAAAAGAGGCGATTGCAGCTCAAGCTTTAATGTGGAGTGAGCAACTAACCGAAAATCAGCTGGCTGAAGCATTAGCCAAGAATGGCGATATCCGTTTCCAAAATTGGTGTTTTAATCGCAATTATCAACGTGAAAAAACGCAGCAAATTTTGACCGCACTTGCTACCTATCATGAGCAACATAATGATCAGCTAGGTTTGAGTAAGGCCCGCTTATACCGTATTGCGACACTAAACCAACCGGAAAATCTGATTTATCATTTTATTGAAGAAATGCTTGATGAAGGCCAATTGCAGCAGACTCGTGGCTGGTTGCATTTGCCTTCACACAAAATTCAATTTTCAGCCGAAGAGCAAAGCTTATGGCAAGCGGTGTTAGCTGAATTTGAGAAAGCGCATGGTCAAGCCATTTGGGTGCGTGATATGGCAACAGCCTTGGCGCAAGATGAAAGTGTGATGCGTAACTTTATGTATAAAGCTGGTAAATTGGGCTATCTCACCCCAATTGTAAAAGATCGATTTTTCCTGACTGAGAGCATTTATGCTTATGCTCGCTTAATTAAGCAAATGGCAGGCGAAGAAGGTAAAGTTGCCGTAAATGAATTACGTGATAAACTAAACTTTGGCCGAAAACTGACAGTACAATTAATGGAATATTTTGACCGTACCGGCTTTTTACGCCGCAAAGGCAATGACCATATTTTACGTGATAAAAATACATTTGATTTATAGGTAATACATGAAAAAGACACTGATTTCAGCCTTAATTTTAACCGCACTTTTTGCGGTAACAGGCTGTGAAGATAAAGAAACGAAGACAACCATTGAGCAACAAACACAGACAATTGCACAACTAACGGCAGAAAATACGCAATTAAAAGCTGAAAAAGAAAAGGCGGAGAAGGTTATTCCAGCAATTATTGCTCAAGATGATGTGATTTTTGATAAAGAGGAAACCATCAAATATCCTAAATCGCCCAAAGAAGATGAATATGTGCCTGTAGAAGGTAAACTTCATTACAGCATTTCTACACTAAAAACGAATATTGAATGGTTAGATACACTACTTTTAGAACAAATTTCCAAAAATGCTGACGGTAAACCAAGAAGCCGCGAGCAGCTTATAGCAGATTACCAGAAAGCATATGATGAAGCTAAGAAAGAGATGTTGGAATCCCCAATAATTGGTGTTGATGAAACCTTAGATTTAGCATTTAGTCACCAAAGGGGTAAGCTTGCTGTATTTTTAATAAATTATTACAGCTATAGCGGTGGCGCTCATGGCGTTGGGGGGGGCCACTATCTTAATATTGATTTAGAAACAAAAAAACTACTTTCATTTGATGATGTGTTTAAACCGAACCAACAAGCCAAATTAAAAGAATTGCTTTGGGAACGTTACACTCGATATGGCGAGGTAAAAGATGAGGAAGTATTTACATCAAAAGACGCTTTTGAAGTGACCGATAATTTCTATTTAGATCATGATGGGATTCATTTTGTATATAACGTGTATGAAATTGCATCTTATGCAGAAGGCCCCCAGGAGCTGGTGATTGAGTGGTGGAATGCCTCTGCGTTATTGAAGCCTGAATTTCTTCAGAAACAGTATTACCCCGTTTCGAGTAATACGGCAGAATAACAAAAGTGCGGTCAATAATGGCCGCATTTTTATTGGCCTTTTTTCACCCAGTATTTAAAAGGTGTGTCTTTGGTTTCGCTCGCTAAAAGGGTATGTTCCATAAATTGGCAGAAGCTTGGAATATCGCGAGTCGTGGCAGGATCATCCGCTAAAATAAGCAGAACTTCACCTTCATTCATGTGACGAATGTTTTTTCTCACAAGCATTACAGGTTCAGGACAACGTAAACCAACAGTATCAAGGGTTTTATCGACAGTAATTTCAGTCATGGTTATTCATTAGTTTTATTGAAATTGAGCTACATCATACAATAATTATGGGGAAATTTCGATAAATCCGCTATCAATGATAAACTACGCAACAAATTTACTTGAATAATATTCCATGGTTGAATACCTTATCCCCAAAAGTGCGGTCGTTTTTGAAGAAGAAATTAAGAAAAGTCGATTTATCACGTATTTGCAACATACGGAAGGACTTGAACAAGCCAAAGCTTTTTGGGCAGAAATTAAAGCGCAGCACCCTAATGCCCGCCATCATTGTTGGGCGGCAGTGGCCGGCAAGCCAACGGATTCTCAACAATTAGGCTTTTCCGATGACGGTGAGCCAGCAGGTACTGCAGGGAAACCGATGCTATCTGCTTTGCTAGGTAGTCAAGTTGGTGAAATTAGTGCCGTTGTTGTTCGTTATTATGGTGGCATTTTATTAGGCACTGGCGGTTTAGTTCGTGCTTATGGAAATGGTGTGCAGCAAGCTTTAAAATTATTAGAAACTGAACGAAAAGTAGAACGTCAGTTATTCCAAGTTCATTGTGATTATGCACAATTAAATTGGATCCAAATTTTATGTGAACAACATCAAATTGAAATTTATCAGCAAGATTTTCAAGTGCAGATTACATTGCAGTTAGGCATTAGTGAAGATCAAATTAAACCTTTTGAACAAGCATTAATTGAGCGTTCGGCAGGAACGTTGAAATTAGAAGAAATGAATTAAGCGAGATATTGTGCATATTTTATCCATTATTCGGATTATCGGCATTTTGGTCATGTGTTTTTCCGGCACGATGCTGATTCCAGCCTTTGTGGCGCTTATTTATGGCGATGGCGGCGGTAAAGCGTTTATGCAAGCTTTTGCATTGAGCTTAACCGTGGGCATGTTGCTTTGGTGGCCTTGTCATCACCACAAACAAGAATTGCGATCTCGTGATGGTTTCTTAATTGTGGTGGCATTTTGGTTCGTTTTGGGCGGTTTAGCAACCTTGCCATTGCTATTATTTGATTCACCTCATTTAACAGTGGCTTCCGCCGTGTTTGAAGCATTTTCTGGGCTAACAACCACGGGTGCCACCGTCATGACAGGATTAGATAATTTACCGAAAGCCATTCTGTTTTATCGTCAATTCCTACAATGGTTAGGCGGGATGGGGATCATCGTACTTGCGATTGCGATTATTCCTTTATTAGGTATTGGAGGAATGCAGTTATACCGTGCAGAAATGTCAGGTCCAATGAAAGATCAGAAAATTCAGCCACGGATAGCGGAAACAGCAAAGGCACTGTGGTTTGTTTATTTCTTTCTAACCATGTCTTGTGCTTTGGCTTACTGGCTAGCGGGTATGACACCATTTGATGCGATTACACATAGTTTCTCAACCGTATCTATTGGCGGCTTTTCTACGCATGATGCCAGTATCGGCTATTTTAATAGTTCGGCGATTAATTTTATCACGGTCATTTTCTTGTGGATTTCGGCTTGTAACTTCGCATTGCACTTCAGAGCATTTTCGACCTTAGGACGAGAAAATATTTTGAAGATTTATACAAAAGATCCAGAATTCCGCTTCTTTATGAGTATTCAAATTTTGCTTATCGTGGTTTGTACATTGGTGATGATAAGCCATCAATATTTTGACTCCTCATGGCAAGATTTTGAGCAAGTCGTATTCCAAGCCGTATCGATTTCAACCACAACAGGCTACACCACATCAAATTTCGCTGAGTGGCCTTCTTTTGTGCCAATGTTATTAATTATTGCTTCTTTTATTGGAGGCTGTGCGGGATCAGTTGGTGGTGGTTTGCGTGTTGCACGGATTTTAGTGTTATACCTTCAAGGTGCAAGAGAGCTAAAACGATTTGTTCACCCAAATTTAGTGTATCCAATTAAATGGGGTAAAAATGTTCTTGATGAACGTGTGATTGGAAGTATTTGGGCCTTTTTCTCTGCATATCTATTGGTATTCACTATTTG
>JABZOY010000085.1:0-7331 GCA_015255025.1 Haemophilus sp. | reverse complement strand
CCTTTTACTAATTGATTTTTTAGTTGAGTGAGATGATCAAGCGGTGATTTACGATGATAAAGCACGCCCATTGAGAATACGGTATCAAATGCCGCAAGTGGTTGCATTTCTTCAATACCTAATGGGATTAAGTTCGCTCGACGATCGTTATTTAATAATTTTCGAACGGCTTCAAATTGGCAAAGGAAAAGTTCGGTTGGATCAATACCCACCACCATTTTTGCGCCTTCACCAACCATTCGCCACATATGGTAGCCGCTACCGCAGCCCACATCTAAAATGGTACGATCTTTTAATAGTGCAAGATGAGGCAAAACACGATCCCATTTGAAATCAGAACGCCATTCGCAATCCACGTGAATATCAAATAAATGATAAGGTCCTTTTCGCCATGGCATCAATTGCTTCAAATGATGGATAATGCGTTGTTTTTCACCCACTGAAAGTGGGGAAGTGCGGTCAGATTTCACCGCATTTTTTAAATCGATAGTATCTGCCTGCAAATCAGGGAGAAAGTCCACGATTTTTGACCATTTTGCATAATCACCATGGGTTTGTTTTTCCCATTCTTTTAATTGCAAAGGCAATGTTTCTAGCCAAGCAGATAAATTTGTGGTGGCAATTTGTTGATAAAAAGGACGAAAATCAATCATTATTTTGCTTCCTTATAGGCTTTTTCTGCTTTTTCAAAGGTTTCTTTTACTTCATTTTCAGGTTCTGCGGAAAGGAGAGAAACCACAATAATCGCGAGGCTAGCAAGGATGAATCCAGGGATCATTTCATAGACATTAAACCATTCACTGGTTTCAGGAATCACCGATTTCCAAGCAAAGACAACCACTGCACCGACAACCATGCCAGCCATCGCCGCTGATGAAGTCATGCGTTTCCAGAATAAGGAGAAAAGCACGACTGGGCCAAATGCAGAACCAAAGCCAGCCCAGGCAAATTCAACGAGTTTTAATACTTTGCTGTTTTCATCTTGTGCAATCCAAATGGCGATACCCGCGATAACTAAAACCATTGCGCGACCTAACCAGACGAGTTCTTTTTCAGAAGCTTTTGGACGAATAAACCCTTTATAAAAATCTTCAGTAATAGAGCTTGAAGAAATTAGTAATTGTGCGGAAAGTGTACTCATGACTGCCGCTAAAATCGCAGAGAGTAGAATACCGGCAATCCATGGATTAAAGAGCAATTTAGCCAGTTCAATAAAGACTTGTTCTGGTTCATTATTTACCACACCAGCTACATTGGGGTTAGCAAAGAAATAAGGAATTCCGAAGAACCCAATACCAATCGCACCGGCAAGGCAAATCACCATCCATGTCATACTGATATGGCGTGCTTTAATGAGGGATTTTACCGAGTAAGCCGCCATAAAACGAGCAAGGATATGCGGTTGACCAAAATAACCTAAGCCCCAAGCCGCTAAACTTAATAAACCTAATGGTGTAGTAGAACTAAATAAATCAGTAAAGTCTTTATTTGCTGCGATTTCTGCTTGATGTAGCACTTCCGTAAATTGTGATGTATCACCCAAACTTAAAAAGATGAATAACGGCGTTAAAATTAAGGCAAAAATCATCAATGTAGCTTGAATCGTATCCGTCCAACTTACCGCTAGAAATCCACCGATAAAGGTATAGACGATAGTCGCTAATGCGCCGTACCAAATGGCGGTGGAATAGTCGACTGAGAATAGGTTTTGGAATAATTTCGCCCCAGCAACCACACCGGAACCACAATAAATGGTGAAGAATACTAGGATGATTGTTGCAGACACAATTTTTAAGAGATTATGTGATGTGCCAAAGCGATGGTGGAAATATTCCGGTAATGTGAGAGCATTGTTGTTAAATTCGGTATAGATCCGTAAACGACCAGCCACGAGCAACCAGTTAAAATAAGCCCCTAGGATTAAACCAATGGCGATCCAACCTTCAACCAGGCCAGATACATACACTGCACCTGGCAAGCCCATTAATAACCAGCCGGACATATCAGATGCGCCTGCAGACATGGCTGTAACAAAACTTCCGAGTTTACGGCCGCCTAAAATATAATCGGATAAGTTGTTTGTATAATAATAGGCAAGGACACCGATTAAAATCATGCCGAAAATATAAATACTAAAAGTAATAAGTGTTGGGTCTAAACCAAACATTAAATACCCCAAAAAAAGTCATGAAAATTTGAGAAAGGTCATATTTTACCTTATTTGGGTCTATTATTCTATTTTCCTTTTCGATAGACTTATACCATTAAAACTAAGGTCGAAAAAATGAATTCTGTTGAATTATTAATGAATGTTACGCCCAATGAAACCCGCGTTGCGCTGGTGGAAACGGGCGTTTTAAAAGAGGTTCATATTGAACGTCAAGCCAAACGTGGCATCGTGGGGAATATTTATAAAGGGCGAGTAACCCGTGTTTTACCGGGGATGCAGTCTGCGTTTGTGGATATCGGTTTAGAAAAAGCCGCATTTTTACATGCTTCCGATATTGTCTCACATACCGAGTGTGTGGATGTGAACGAACAAAAGCAATTCCGAGCAAAAAGCATTTCTGAACTCGTCCGCGAAGGGCAGGATATCGTAGTACAAGTGGTAAAAGATCCGTTGGGCACCAAAGGTGCAAGATTAACCACGGATATTACATTGCCTTCTCGTTATCTCGTCTTTATGCCGGAAAATAGTCATGTTGGTGTGTCGCAACGTATTGAAAGTGAAGAAGAGCGAGCAAGATTAAAAGCGCTTGTTGAGCCTTTTTGTGATGAGTTAGGCGGTTTTATTATTCGTACCGCCACCGAAGGCGCAACAGAAGAAGAGTTACGCCAAGATGCGGAATTCTTAAAACGTTTATGGCGTAAAGTACTTGAGCGTAAAGGCAAATATCCAACCCGTTCTAAAATTTATGGTGAACCCGCATTGCCGCAACGTATTTTGCGTGATTTTATCGGTGCTAATTTAGAGAAAATTCATATCGATTCCAAACTTTGTTTTAACGAGGTTAAAGAATTTACCGATGAATTTATGCCGGAATTAAGTGAAAAATTAATGCTTTATACGGGCAGTCAGCCGATTTTTGATATTTATGGTGTAGAACGTGGTATTCAAAATGCACTTGAAAAACGCGTGAATTTAAAATCAGGTGGCTATCTCATTATTGAGCAGACCGAAGCCATGACGACCATTGATATTAATACGGGGGCTTTCGTTGGTCATCGAAATTTAGATGAAACGATTTTTAACACCAATATTGAGGCCACTAAAGCCATTGCGCAGCAGCTACAACTGCGTAATTTAGGCGGAATTATCATTATTGATTTTATTGATATGCAAACCGATGAGCATCGTAATCGTGTAATTGAATCCTTGGAAGAAGCGCTATCGAAAGATCGCGTAAAAACCAATGTGAATGGTTTTACTCAACTTGGTCTAGTGGAAATGACCCGTAAACGCACACGTGAAAGTTTAGAGCACGTTTTGTGTGATGAATGCCCAACTTGCCAAGGCCGTGGACGCGTGAAAACCGTCGAAACAGTATGCTATGAAATTATGCGAGAGATCATTCGCGTTAACCACTTATTCTCAAGCGAACAATTTGTGGTTTATGCCTCTCCAGCCGTGGCGGATTACTTAATCAAAGAAGAATCGCACGGTTTATTGCCAGAGATCGAAATGTTCATCAGCAAACAAGTTCAAGTCAAAACAGAGCAGTACTACAACCAAGAACAATTTGATGTGGTAGTGATGTAAAAGACAAAAGTGCGGTCAAACTCGACCGCACTTTTTATACTTAAACTTAGATAGAATATGACTGGCTCAAAGGTAATAGAATAATGAAATATGTTTTTGGATATTTTACTAGTATTCTTGTTTTTTCTTTGATTTATTTTGTGGCTATTTTTTATGTGCAATTTGATGCAGTAGTTAAGAACATAAATTATGTTCTTCTAGCAAAAGAGGCAATAGTAGCAAGTTTGAAACTTCATATCCTCATTCTTCCTATTATATTTTTAACGACTAAAAGAAAAATAAAATAGCACGGTGGAGCACTTTATATTGGAGTATGAAAGTACTCTATACAAATTATTTTTAATCTTTTCACATACTTCATGTTATTAGCTCATTAAAAATAAAAAAGTGCGGTCAAATTTGACCGCACTTTTTACTTTAACTACTTCAATCTTTCTAACTGTTGAATAATGGTTTCATCAGGTTGTGATTGGATTTTTCGCATCCGCATAAAGAGTAAAGCAGCGGCAATAGTTAAGGCAATGATAAACGCAACCCAGAAACCTTTTGCACCGATGCTTGGTACGATCCAATCAGTACGGGAAAGAACATAACCAACTGGAATACCCACGCCCCAATAGGCAAGTAATGTGATGTAGAGAATAATTTTAGTGTCTTTATAGCCACGTAAAATACCGCTCACAACGACTTGTACTGAATCTGAAAATTGATAAATCGCTGCCATCGCTAATAAGCTGCCTGAAAGAGCAATAACGGTGGCATTATCACCCACAATTAATGCGGCGATCTCTGCACTAAATACCCAAATCACCAACGCCAATACACTTGCGGCAATCAAGCCAAGAATAATAGCGGCGTAAGCCATAATTTTGGCTTTTTGCGGTGCATGATTACCGAGTTCTTGCGCCACTAAAATGGTGGCAGCCATGGCAATAGACATGGGGAACATAAAGGCTACGGCACTGGTGTTTAAGGCAATTTGGTGGCTGGCGACCACATCCGCACCTAATGGGGAAAGTAATAAACTACTTAATGCAAAGAGTGAGACTTCACTACATAGTGCAATCGCGATCGGCAAGCCAAGTGCGGTCAATTTTTTTAATGTTTTGATGTCTGGCTTTTCAATAATCTTTTCAAAGACTTTCAAACTACGTTCATTATAGTTTTTGGCAGAATAGGTAATCATCAAGATTGCCATTGCCCAGTTGACAATAGCCGTTGCTACACCACAACCGACACCGCCTAATGCAGGCGCACCAAATTTGCCGTAAATAAACATATAATTCAGCGGAATATTTAGCATTAACCCCATGAAGGTAATCACCATGGCAGGTTTGGTCTTAGCAATGCCATCATTCAAACAGCGGAAATTAATCAGCAATAAATAGGCAGGTAATCCCCACATCATCGCACGCAAATAATTCATCGTCACATCTGCCATGTGGGCATCCATATTCATAAACTGCAATATGAAATCATTATGATAGATGATGAGTGCAAGGGGAATCATCACTAAAAATGAAATCCAAAGGCCTTGTCTCACTTGGTGAGCAATGCGATGGCGCTGCCCTGAACCATTTAAATAGGAAATTGTTGGAGGCAAGGCGAGTAATAATCCTTGCCCGAAAAGTACCAAAGGTAGCCAAATAGAGGCACCAATACCAACACCGCCTACATCAGCCGAGCTCACACGCCCCGCCATAATCACATCCACAGTACCCATGCCAGTTTGAGCTAACTGGGCAAGCCCAATAGGTGTCGCAATTCGGATAAGTTTTTGAATATCAATACGGTATTGAGAAAAAAGACGAGAATTCATAAATTTTGCTATAATATTGGAAAAATTTTTAATGAAGGAATAATAATGTTTACGGGTATTGTACAGGGCATAGCCCAAATTTATGCAATTAAAGACAGCGATAATTTTAGAACACAGATCGTAAAATTACCAGCTGAAATGCGAAAAGGCTTGGAAATCGGTGCATCCGTGGCGAATAACGGTGTGTGCTTAACAGTAACTGAAATTCACGATGATCTTGTGAGCTTTGACTTAATGCAGGAAACCTTGCGTATCACCAATCTTGGCAGCTTAAAAGCAGGAGATTTTGTGAATATCGAACGTGCAATGCAAATGGGCGCAGAAATAGGTGGGCATATTTTATCTGGTCATGTTTATTGTACCGCAAGCGTTTCACAGATTATCGAAAGCGAAAATAATCGTCAGGTTTGGTTTAAATTACCTACTAAAGACGTGATGAAATATATTCTCACTAAAGGATTTATTGCGATTGACGGCATAAGCCTTACCATCGGTGAAGTGAAAGGTGATGAATTCTGCGTGAATTTAATTCCAGAAACCTTACATAGAACTCTGATTGGCAAACGCCAAATTGGCGATCTAGTGAATATCGAAATCGATCCACAAACACAAGCGATTGTGGATACCGTGGAACGATATTTAGCCTCTAAAGCTTAGTTGGAATGAAAAAAGAGCGGTAAAAAACGATGTTGTTTTTTACCGCTCTTTTTATTGAATTATATGAGATTAGTTAGCTTTGGATTTCTTCGCTTTTTTCCATTTCCAAAATAGGTATAGAGCTAAAACACCGATTAGGATATAAATCACGAGTTGGCCTTTTTTAATTTGTTCGTGTAACCAATCTAAATTTTTCGCACCAAATTCGCCAAGGTAAACCCAAATTGGTACAGAAATAATCGCGGCGCAGAAATCAATTAATACAAAGCGAGTGTAGCTGACGCGACGGGTAATGCCAGAAACCATATAAATTGGCGCGCGTAATCCTGGAAGGAAACGAGCAACAAATAATACGCGGTTGCCGTATTGGGCGAATTTTTCACGTACCATCTTGAGGCGTTCTAATGTGACGATTTTACGCATCGGTCGGAAACGTAAAATGCGCGTGCCGTAAATGCGACCAAGCCAGTACATAGTTGAATCGCCGGCAAGTACGCCAATCATACTCACGACTAACATTAAGTGGGAATTGACGCTTTCAGGATAAAGACCAGCGATTACACCGCCGGAAACAAGCGTGATATCTTCTGGAATAGGTACACCAAAGCCACAAATAATCAGAACAAATAGCACCGCCCAATAACCGTAATCGGTAAAAAAGCTGATAAGAAATTCCATTTGAAACCCACTTACAATCAGTTAGTTAAAATTAATTAAAAATTGGGATTTATTTTAATCGCTTTGCCTTGAAAAGCCTAGAAAAAATTTGCTGTGTAAATTTGCATTGTGGGGCTGAATATTTTATAATCCGTCGCTCTCAAAGTTTGTCTTTGA
Organism: Haemophilus sp.; assembly: GCA_015255025.1. Lineage (GTDB taxonomy): Bacteria > Pseudomonadota > Gammaproteobacteria > Enterobacterales > Pasteurellaceae > Haemophilus_D. The sequence goes on along the minus strand of JABZOY010000085.1, from coordinate 261 downwards.
GCAAATTTAGGAAAATTGCTGGGTCGCCTGCAATTTTTTATTTTAAACTTTTAATCAAGAGAACATTAAAATGGCATTTAAATTTAACGCTGAAGTTCGTCAAGCGCAAGGTAAGGGTGCGAGCCGCCGCCTGCGTCACAACGGTCAAATCCCTGCAATCATTTATGGTGGCAGCGAAGCACCTGTTTCAATCATCTTAAATCACGATGAATTAAACAACGCACAAGCTCACGATTCTTTCTATAGCGATGTAATCACTTT
>JABZOY010000084.1:0-7401 GCA_015255025.1 Haemophilus sp. | reverse complement strand
ATATGTTACCTGAAGCACAGAATAACAAGGTTTTCGCTAAACTATGGTTGATGGTATGTAATAAACCCGCAAATACACCTATTGGGCCACCTAAACCAAAGGCAAAGCTAATTAACCCCATGTTTTCAATACTGGAATATGCCAATAAACGTTTGATGTCGAATTGGACGATAATAAACAACGCCGCCACTAATACAGAGAGTAAACCAAATACCAACAATAAGGTTTGCGGGTATGTAGAACCGACTGCTTTAGAAACTAAGATGTAATAACGCAATACCACCAACATGGCACAATTCAATAATACAGCAGATAGAATCGCACTCACTGGACTTGGTGCCTCACTGTGTGCATCAGACAACCAAGTATGCATTGGAAATAGACCGCATTTAGTACCAAACCCAACCAAAATAAAGGCGAAAGCAAGATACATGAGCATTGGATTCAAACCCGCTGCCTGTTGATTGATTTCTGTCCAGAAAATAGCTTGGCTTGGATCTGCTAAAAGATTTGTTCCATTAGAGAACGTTAAAATTGTGCCATACAATCCAAACGCCACCCCAACTGAACAAATAATGATGTATTTCCATGCTGCCTCAAGAGAGGTTTTTTGTTTGTATGTGCCGACCAAAAATGCAGAACTTAATGTGGTGGCTTCAATGGCTGCCCACATCAAAATCACATTATTGGTGATCACAGAAATAATCATGGTGAAGAAAAACAAATGCAAAAAGCCGTAATAATTGCAATATGTTTTCAAATCAAGATGCCCTTCGCGATATTCAGTACCAATATAACCGATAGAATAAATACCGGCTAATGTTCCAACTATAGCGATAAGACCTAAGAAAATAGCAGATAGACTGTCGATGTAAACCCAGTTATTTAATGCACTGATTTCCCCCTGAGTTAGCACGCCATTAATAACTTGTAAGGCAAATGCTAACATCAAAATCAAACCTGTAACATGAAGTGCGGTACAAATTGTCCGTGCTTTTGTCACGCTACAAGCGAAACTGGCAAGTGATATTGCTAAAGGTGCGATTAATAACGCGATTATCCATTGTTCATACATAGCGTTACCCCTTCAAACTCATAAGTTGTTTTGCATCTAATGAATGGAATGTACGGTAAATTTTGTTTACCAACACCACCATTATGATGACGGCAAAGATAGCATCTGTGGCAATTCCGATTTCCACTAACTCAGGTGCTTTATTTGCCAATAAGGCTAATGTGAGATGAGAACCGTTTTCCATCAAACAATAACCGAATACTTGTTTTACGATATTGCGTTGGCTAACAATGCATACTAAACCTAATAAGAAGTGACTTAATGACACTGATAATGCCGGTTTAAGATGTGCAACCAACGGTAAATCGATTGGGACAACAACAAAGTAGCACAATGTAACTATCACTGCTGTGATCGGGATCAACCAAGCGACATTTATTCCAGCTGGAGTTTGACTTTCATCAACTTTTTTCATCGCATAGATTAAAATTGCTGGCACCAAAACCACTTTGGTAATAAATGCGCTAATTGACCACATGTAAAGTTCGTGGGCTTGCATTTCATTAGCAAGATAAACAAACAGTAATACCAATACCAATGATTGCAAACTGTAAAATAACGCAGCTTTTTTGGCGGTTCGAACCATAATTACGCAAAGAGAGGTAATAATGAGTAAACACGCAAGTCCATTTATCATTAACATAGATTCCTCCTTAACCTAACCAGCCAAACCTAACCAATATGCGGCGATAAAACTGGACACCACGGACATCACCATTAATACAACCAACACGAAACGCATAGAGAATGGTATAGGTTGTGCATTGGCAACCGCTTCTGATGGTTTACCGATGACACATTGTCCGAATTTATACAACAACCATACGAATGTCGCGGTAGATTCAACTAAAGCAAGCACCATTAACCAAGTAATCCAGCCATATTCATGGCCTAATTCAAATCCGGCCGCAAATAATGGATATTTACTGAAGAATCCGTTAAACGGTGGTACCCCGGCAATCGCTAACGCGGCTACGCCAAATCCAGCCCCTACCACTGGCATTGTACGCATAATGCCTTGTAGTAATGGCATAGAACGAGTTCCAGTCGCATAACTTAATGAACCAGCGACCAAGAAGAACAAGCTTTTCGCGAAAGCATGGTTGAAGATGTAGCTAATCGCTGCCACAAAGGCCAATTTAGAACCTAATGCAGCAAGAGAAATCCCAATGAAAATATAAGACAGTTGGGTAATAGTTGAATACGCCAATAAACGTTTTAAGTCAGTTTGTGGCAAGTACATTAAGAAGCCGTAAATTAAGGTAATCATCGCCATGATGATGCCGACTTCACCCACAATATGTGGAATCTCACCAGCAGACATAACAGAACGAGCGAAGATATACACCCCAACTTTAACCATTGATGCGGCGTGCAAATACGCACTCACCGGTGTTGGTGCTTCCATCGCATTCGGCAACCAAATTTGCATTGGTAATTGCGCTGATTTACCCCACGCAGCAAACATCACACCGAATAACACGATGGTTTTCGCACTCGGATCTAAATGTTCTAATGCTGTGATAGAGAAAGTACCTGATTGGCTGAATAAATAGGCTGCGGCAATATATAACCCAATTGCCCCCACGTGGGTGATAATCAAGGCTTTCATTGCGGCTGCTTGAGCTTTTGGTGTTTGGTAATAACTGATTAATGCCCAAGAACATCCCCCAGTAATTTCGAAGAACAATAATTGTCCTGCTAAAGTTGAGGAATACACCAAGCCTGCCATGGCTCCGATAAAAATCAGCAAGAATGCATAAAAACGTGGTAACCCGTTATGTGGATGTTCGCGGTTTTTATCGGTTAAGTAACCACAAGAATATAAGCAGATTAAGAAACCTAAGGCCACAACGGCAAAGGCAATTAATGTACTGACTGCATCAAGAGTAACACCAAAGATCGCGGTTTTATCAAAAGCAACAATGTCATAAGTGACGCTTTGATGGCCATCAGCAAACCATTGCCCAGCAACTAACATGGTTCCTAACGTAGCAAGCGCTGCAAATACAGTGGCAATTTGAGCAAAGTGTTTTTTGTTCAAACCAACAATAAACGCCCCTACGAAAGGTAAAATGATTGTAATCAGAGCTAAACGTTCCATATTTGTCCTCCTTACAACCCAGTGAAGTAAAATACAAACGCCAACACAGAAATGCCGAAGCCGACCACGGTTAAACGTCCTGTTAACATAAAGCGGGTACGAGAAAGTGTGTTTTCAAAGACACAAGCCAATACGAACACCACTAATAATTTCACGAAGAATAAAACACCGCCTAAAATGACCGCACTTAAGCTCATCTCTGTCGGGATACCGAAAGGAAGCAACACGCTCACAAAGATAGATGCCACAACCATAGATTTTAAACTTAAGCCGATTTTTAATAAGGCGAGTGCTGGACCAGAATATTCAGTCAATGGACCTTCTTGTAATTCTTGTTCCGCTTCCGCCAAATCGAATGGGATTTTACCCATTTCAATAAATACGGCGAAGAATGCTGCGGCGATAGCAATCACTGTCGCAATTGGATATTGCCAAGTGTTTTCGGAAAGTGCATTACCGATAACCGCAAAATTGGTTGAACCGGCAATTAAAGCAATCACAAGGAATGCCAACATGAGAATTGGCTCTACCAAAACAGCCAATGTCACTTCACGACTTGCCCCTAAACTTGAGAATGTGCTGTTTGAATCCAAACCCGCAATTGAAAAGAAGAAACGGAACAAGGCGAATAAATAAATCACGGTGATTAAATCACTGCCTGCGCCAAACGGTGCAACACGGGTAAATAAAGGTAAGCTCATGGCAACTACCATCACAGTGCTAATTAGCACATAAGGCATCACTTTAGAAACCCAACCCGCATTGTCAGGCCAAATATTTTGACGTTTCATTAATTTCGCAATGTCGCGATAATCTTGTAACACGCCTGGACCGCGACGAGATTGAATGCGAGCACGGATCATACGTGAAATACCGGAAAATAACGGTGCAAGAGCAAGTAAAATCAAGGCTTGCACAATGGCAAAAACAAACATTCCGGCAGATGTTGCAATTTCTGAAGGTAACGTAATCATCTTCAACCTCCTACATCAACGCAATGGAAAGTAGTATTGCCACCAAGGCAATCACGAAGTACACGCAGTACAAACGGAAGTCACCTTGTTGCAACCATTGGATTTTTGTTCCTAACCAAGGAATAAAACGAGCGATAGGCATCGTCACTTTTTCTTCCCAGAAAGGTTCAGCTTTTGTTGCACCTTTAATTACCGCTTGGATGCCTTTATCACCTAAAGGTGCTGGATCCAACACTTCACGCAAGGTATAAAGCGATTTGAAAATTGTACGTAATGGACGAGTGAAACTACCTGCTGAGGCAGTCATATCTTGTTCATAAGCATAACCACAAGCCCATGGATTGCCTTTTGCACGATCGGATAAACGTTGATTTTTGGTGAATGCATAAAAACTAAATGGCACGAAGAAGAATGCCAATAGCATGATAGTTACCATCGGTGTTGAAAGTGCAGTATGTGGTTCAGCTTGTGCAACCACTACGCCATTTTGAGCCAACATTAACGGTTCGCTATGAGCAAGTGCGGTCGAAATTTTCGCAATTATTGGGGTTACCACAGATGCGCCCACACCTAACAACACACAACATAACGCCAACACTGCCATGGCAATCACCATTGGTTTTGGCACTTCACGTGCATTGGCTGCTTTTTCGCTACGCGGTGCACCACCGAAGCTGATACCGTATACTTTCACGAAACAAAGTGCTGCTAACGCACCTGTTAATGCCAACATAATGATGGCAATCGGGCCAGCAAGTTTTAATACGAAGTCATCACTTTGACTTAAGGTAAATAAGGATTGATAAGTAAACCATTCACTGACAAAACCGTTAAACGGTGGCAATGCCGAAATCGCCATGGTACCGATTAAGAAACAGAATGCAGTGTAAGGCATAAGTTTGCCTAAGCCGCCCATTAAGTCCATGTCTTTAGTATGCAAGCGATACATTACAGAACCCGCACCTAAGAATAACAAGCCTTTGAATACAGCATGGTTAAGTAAGTGGTATAAACCACCAAGCAAGCCCACAGTAGCCAATACGGGATGATGTGTCGCGATACCAATCATACCGACGCCCACACCCATCATAATGATACCGATATTTTCTACCGTGTGATAAGCCAAGAGTTTTTTGATGTCATGTTCTGCCAAGGCATAAAGTACGCCGAGTACGGAAGATACCGCACCGAAACCAAGCACGATAACGCCATACCAAACATTGGTAGAGCCAAGAAGATCGACACCCACTTTAATGATCCCGAAAATACCAATTTTTACCATCACACCAGACATCATTGCGGATGCATGAGAAGGTGCAGCCGGGTGAGCTTTCGGTAACCAGCTGTGTAATGGAATCATCCCGGCTTTGGCGCCAAAACCTAAAAATGCCAAAATAAAGGCGGTAAAGGCAAGCGGTGCCGGTAAAGTGGTTTGACGGAATGCGCTAAATTCAAAACTACCGGCATAGCAGTAGAAAATGAAGAAGGCGATCATAATTAATACCGAACCGGCATGCGCAATAAAGAAATAAAGCAAGCCTGCATTTACGGCATTGTCATCTTGTTCGGTAAGCACTAAGAAATAAGATGCCAATGACATCATTTCAAAGAATACAAGGAAGTAGAACGCATTATCGCTGGTAACTAACGCAACCATGGAAGCGATAAATAAATTCATAAAGAAGCCCATGGAACCTGCGCCTTTACCTTTATATTCTTTTACATAAGAGAAAGAATAAAGTGCGGTCACAATAACTAATAAAGAAATGACACACACCATAAAGGCTGCCAATCCGTCAATACGGATGGAGAACGAAGCAAATTCAAATGGGGTTTTGAAAACATCAACGACTGTGTCGCTGCTGATCAGAACGGGGATGCAGGCAACAATACCTAACACTCCAGCAAGTACACCGGTCACGCCGGATATATTGATTGAAAGTTGTTCGTTTCGTCTCACTGCGAGCGAAATAAACGCACCTACGACATAAATCAACAGGGTCGTGATGAGTAAATTGATAGGTAAACTCATAATATCACTCCATTGATTACAAGTTAAAACACATTAATTATCTTGGAATAGCAGGCGAAGAAACCATTGCCATTTCACGTTTTCTTTCGTTAGCCTGCTTGATACTCTCATCACTAATAATAAATAATGTTTTGGTCGGACAGGTTTGAACACAAGCCGGACCATCTTCACGGAAATAGCAAAGATCGCATTTCACCGCAATGGCTTTCACGCCTGGTTGCCATGCCAGCATATTGTGTAAATCTGTATTATCTGGTGCTGTACGAATATCTCGTTTTACCGCATCGGTGAAGGAGAACCCTTCGTAATAAGTAGGTGCGTCAATCGGTGCTGAACCATGTTGGGTAATTGCACCGAATGGGCAAGCAATACCACAAAGTTTACAACCGATACAGAGACTTTCGTTAAGTTGAATGGTGTCATTAATATGTGTGATTGCGTGCACCGGACACACGGTAGCACATGGTGAATCATCACAATGACGACAGAGAATTGGCACGGTTACATCATCATTACGCATGACTTGTAAGCGTGGAAAAGATTGTAATCCGAAAGCTTTATGCACTTCGCTACAAGCGGCCATACAGGTGTTGCATCCAATGCAATCCTTCGGATCACCGATTACAAAACGATTCATACATTCCCCTCCTTGTATGTAAATAACGTTTTAACAATAACCACTCTAGTTATAAGGATACTCCTGTCGAAAAGTAAAGCTCAAGAAGTAATTCAAAAATTTGTGATTAAGATCAAAAGATTTTGATTGTTTTTCTACTACTGTGATGCACCTGTTAAATAACAGTGAAACATAATAATTTTATGTTAAAAATGTGAACAGATTTTCAACAAATAGACATCACCCTATTTGAAATATCGCTATACAAATTTAAGTGGTTACGTGATAAAATTTGTCCTTCGCTGTATGTTTATTGGTACACAATAAACAATTTATCTCATAAACATTCAAACTAAGGACAGATTATGTGTTTAGGTATTCCGGGACAGATCATTCAAGTAGCTGACAGCGCATTACAGCTTGCTGTAGTCGATGTCTGCGGAGTAAAAAGAGAAGTTAATATTTCATTAATTTGTCAGGATGACCCAAAACCTCTGGTTGGCAAATGGGTGCTCGTACACGTTGGTTTTGCCATGACAATTATTGATGAAGAAGAAGCAAAACAGACTCAAGAAGCCTAAATTGCGATGAGCCAGCTAG
>JABZOY010000083.1:0-7413 GCA_015255025.1 Haemophilus sp. | reverse complement strand
TCGTTGTGCCTTTTCGCCACCATTAGAATTTAATTCTAACAAACGATCACGGCCTTTTTCCAAGGCTAAATGCAATACTTTTGCTTGTTTTTGCGTTTGGAGAATGAGTTGCTCAAAATCTGCTTTATTTTCTGACCGCACTTTCAATAAAGCTTCATATTGTTCAAACAATGCCATACCAATCGGACAAGTTTGTTCAAAGGCATTTAAACCTTCATGATACCAACGTGCTAAATCTTGCTGCGCAGAATTTGCTAGGCAAGGTACATAAATTTGTACGTCTCGCGTTTGTCCGATACGATCTAAACGGCCAATACATTGCTCAAGTAAGTCAGGATTTTCTGGTAAATCGAAGAGTACGAGATGGCAAGCAAATTGGAAGTTTCGTCCTTCAGAACCAATGCTAGAACTCAGTAAAACCTGTGCGCCATTATTGGTATCGGCAAAATAAGCCGCTGCGCGATCTCGTTCAATGATTGACATTCTTTCATGGAAAACGGCACTGCGAATGGCTTCTTTTTCTCTTAAAATTTGCTCAAGTTGAATTGCCGTTTGTGCTGTTTTACAAATGACTAAGATTTTTTCATTTCGGTGTGATTTTAAGAAATCAATTAACCAATGAATTTTTTCATCACCCTCAGTCGCATCAATCGTTACTTGGTGATAAACCCGATGCGGGAAACCTTTTACACCTTGGCGTGTATTGCGAAATAAAATACGGCTTGTGCCATGTCTGTCGATGAGATTTTGAATGAGTTCTTGTCGCGCAGCTTGTTTCTCCTCATCATTATGACAGGCTAAAGCTTTGAATAATGATTCGACATCCTGCTCATTGAGTAAATCAGAAATATGATTTTTTTCGACCGCACTTAGCGGCTTCTCTGAGAGTAAAGATTGCACAGCATCCGCAACAGGTTGATAATTTTCCTGTTCCTTCAAGAACGCTTGGTAATCATAAAAACGCTCAGGATCAAGCAAGCGTAAACGTGCAAAATGGCTTTCCAAACCCAGTTGTTCAGGCGTTGCGGTGAGTAATAAAACAGATGGAATAGCATTCGCTAATTGTTCTACTAATAAATAAGCGGCACTTGGCGCATTTTCAGACCAAGCTAAATGATGCGCTTCATCGACAATTAAACAGTCAAATTCAGCTTCAATAGCTTGTTGTACACGATTGGGATGGGCTTTCAACCAGTCTAATGCACAGATAATTAAGCTTTCTGTACTAAATGGGTTGATAGCTTGTTCGGCAAAATCTTCACAACGTTCTTCATCAAATAATGAAAAATGTAAATTAAAACGACGAAGCATTTCAACAAGCCATTGATGTTGCAAGGTTTCAGGTACAATAATTAATACACGTTGTACTTTTTCAGTAAAAAGCTGGTTTTGCAAAATCATCCCTGCTTCAATGGTTTTACCTAACCCCACTTCATCCGCTAAGAGTACACGAGGATTGACACGATTTCCTACCTCTTGCGCGATATGAAGTTGATGAGGAATTAAACCCGCACGATTGCCTCGTAATCCACGCAAAGGCGATTGGAATTGAGCTTGTTGATGTAGAAGAGTTTGATAACGCAACGCAAAATGTTCACTGCGGTCAATTTGCGATGAAAAGAGGCGATCTTTCGCTTGGCTAAAAGAAATTATCGGAGAAAGTTCTTTTTCATTGACGATAACGTCTTCGCCTTGCGCATTTTTGACTAAATAAAATAAGAGACCATTCATTTCTTGAACATCAAGAACTTCACCTTGCCAACCTGCCTGGTGATGAAGTTGTTCCCCTTTATTCAATACAATTCGGGTTAAGGGAGCTTGTGCCACCGCATAAATTCGGGTTTCATCTGTGGCGGGAAAGTGAAGGGTAACTGAACGGAAATCTAAGTCTGTAATCATGCCTAATCCGAGGCTATTTTCTGTTTCGCTAATCCAACGTTGACCGATTGCAAATGACATCATCTTCCTCTTAATGAATCTCTTAAAATGGGGCGATATTGTAGTCTGATTATAAGGGAAAGCAAGGCATGGCCATCTAAAAGTATGAAAAATAAAGTGTGATTTATCTCACAATAATCAAATTAAATACTCGCTATGCTTTACTTTAAAAAAGTGCGGTGTAAAAATGGCGTACTTTTTATAAAACAGGAGTGTTCCATGAATTGGACAGAACGACTTAAAGAAGAATTTTTATCCGGTTGGAAGCCTTTTGAAGTGGTATGGGTGGTTATTTTCCTTGCCGCGCAAATTATTGCTTATGTTCTTGCGCCAGATAGCCCATTAGGCATGATTTCGGGTATTGCAGGTATTCTCTGTGTAGTATTGGTGAGTAAAGGAAAAATTAGCAACTATTTCTTTGGGCTTATTTTTGCTTACACCTATTTTTATGTCGCATGGGGAAACAATTTCCTGGGCGAAATGAATACGGTGCTCTATGTGTATATTCCATCACAATTTATCGGTTATTTTATGTGGAAACAACACATGCAAAACGATAATGGCAGTGAAAGTGTAATTGCAAAAGCTTTAACACCAAAAGGTTGGGCAATTTTACTCGTGAGTGTTGGGATTGGGACATTCTGCTTTGTGCAGGCTTTAAAAGCAGCGGGCGGGAGTTCTACAGGATTAGATGGTTTAACCACGATTATCACCGTAGCGGCACAATTATTGATGATTTTGCGTTATCGTGAGCAATGGTTATTGTGGATTGTCTTAAATGTGCTTTCCATTTTGCTTTGGGCAGAGCAGCCAGCGATGTACTTAATGTATAGTGCTTACTTACTTAACTCATTATATGGTTATTACAACTGGACGAAACTCGTCAAAGCGGAAAGTCACTAATCACATCAATAAAAAAGGGCATAGTCATATGCCCTTACATTTTCAAATAAAATGCCTTCGTCAACGCAATAAATTCCTCTGTGTACTGATTGTTTTCGTTATAAATCACCAAGCTATCTTTTACCTGTGGTAAATGCTCTCGGCTAAACGTGAGTAATATCCGTTGTGGATCTTTCCCTGTCTTTGTAATGACATCAGTCTGCTTAATGCAACAGAGTGCGGTTGAATTTATCAATGTTTTCCCCGCCTCATAAGGCAAGACAAAACTGATTTTTCCTTTTTCGGATAAACAACTCGCCGCCCAATTTAACCAATCTAAATGGCTTTGTTGAACATAACGGGCAAGTGCTCGTTCATTATTTCTACATTCAACGCCTTGCGCAAAATAAGGCGGATTCGCCACAATTAAATCAAATTGATGTGCTGTTTGTTGGCAATAAGTTTGCACATCTTGGTGTGTTAAATAAAGGCGATTGTGCCATGGCGAAGCCTGGAAGTTTTCTTGTGCTTGTTGTGTTGCAAGGGGATCAAGTTCAACGGCTTCAATTTGGCAATGCTCATGACTTCGTTGGGCGAGCATTAATGCAACCAAGCCTGTGCCAGTCCCCATATCTAGAATATACTGACAATCAGATACATCCGCCCAAGCACCCAGTAAAATGCCGTCTGTGCCGACTTTCATTGCACAATGTTGTTGATTAATATGGAATTGTTTGAAGGTAAAGCTGCTCATAAAATCTTGCGGAAAATGACCGCACTTTCAGGTATAATCAGCCCCAATTTTAACAAATTAACGCAAAATAATGAATTTATCCCCATTTGAAGAATTCGATCTTTCCCCTGAATTATTAAAGGCCTTAGAAAAGAAAGGTTATACTCGCCCAACTGCCATCCAATTAGAAGCGATTCCGGCTGCAATGGAAGAGCGTGATGTGTTAGGTTCTGCACCAACAGGTACAGGTAAAACTGCTGCATTTTTATTGCCAGCGATTCAGCATTTATTGGATTATCCCCGTCGTAAACCTGGTGCGCCTCGCATTTTAATTTTAACACCAACTCGTGAGTTAGCGATGCAGGTTGCGGAACAAGCGGAAGAATTGGCGCAATTCACGCATTTGAAGATTGCTACGATTACAGGCGGTGTAGCGTATCAAAATCATGGGGAAGTGTTTAATTCAAATCAGGATATCGTGGTGGCAACACCAGGACGTTTATTGCAATACATCAAAGAAGAGAACTTTGATTGTCGCGCGGTAGAAATGCTGATTTTTGATGAAGCAGATCGCATGTTGCAAATGGGCTTTGGCCAAGATGCGGAGAAAATTGCCGCTGAAACGCGTTGGCGTAAACAAACGCTCCTTTTCTCTGCCACCTTAGAAGGGGAGTTATTAGTTGATTTTGCAGAACGTTTATTGAATGATCCGGTAAAAATTGATGCCGAGCCAAGCCGTCGCGAGCGTAAGAAAATCAACCAGTGGTATTATCACGCCGATAGCAATGAACATAAAATTAAGTTGCTTGCACGTTTCATCGAAACCGAAAAAGTTAGCAGAGGTATTGTGTTTGTCCGTCGTCGTGAAGATGTGCGTGAGCTTTCTGAAACTTTGCGTAAACGTGGCATTCGCTCTACTTATCTAGAAGGCGATATGGCGCAAACGCAACGTAATAACGCCATTGATAAATTAAAATCAGGTGTTGTTACTGTGTTAGTGGCTACTGATGTCGCCGCACGTGGGATTGATATTGATGATGTCACACACGTCATGAACTTCGATTTACCTTATAGTGCAGATACTTATTTACATCGTATTGGTCGTACGGCTCGTGCAGGAAAAAAAGGCACGGCTGTTTCTTTTGTTGAAGCACATGATTACAAATTGCTCGGTAAAATTAAACGCTATACGGAAGAGCTTTTGAAAGCACGGATTTTAGAAGGCTTAGAACCTCGCACTAAACCACCGAAAGATGGGGAAGTGAAATTCATGTCTAAAAAGCAAAAAGCGCGTATTAAAGAAAAGCGTGAAGAAAAGAAAAAAGCAGACGTGAAGAAGAAAGCTAAACTGCGTCATAAAGATACGAAAAACATTGGTAAACGCCGTAAGCCAAGCGCAGAAAAAACAGCCGAGAAATAATAAAAAACAACCGCACTCATTAAGTGCGGTTATTTTTTTGACTATTTATTGACTTGGCTACCGATTACGCCACCTAATGCGGCACCACCTAATGTGGTTGCGGCATTACCACCAAGCATATAGCCTGCTGCACCACCGATAGCGGCGCCAGCTGTTGTATTTTTTTGAGTACGACTCATATTTCCACATGCAGCAAGAGAAATAACAGTCATCGCGATAACAAGTGATTTTCCAATTAATTTCATAGGATCTCTCCGTGTTTAACATATAAAACTATCCATATTGATAGTAATCCCTAAGACAAACAGAGATGAATGAAAGTTCAAAAATATGCGTTTTTCGCTGTTTTTCTGAACAATTAAATATATTGAATGTTAATCTTTAGCTTGATCTAATACTTTCGTAACCACTTTCAAATATTCAATCGCCAATCCATGGTGTCCTACGCTTGCATTAAATACCAAGTCCTCACTTAATACACCACAAGGCATATCCTCAGGGATCTTACCGTCCTCATAAGCTTGATAATCTTCTCGCCAGTCACCATCAAAATAATAGTGTTCTAAGGTTTTCATTTTTGGTAAGAAGGCCTGCCATTTTTCAAGAAATTGTTCTGCGTCAGCTAAGAAACTCTCTGCTTCATTGAGAAGATTTTCCATTTCTGAAATTTTATCTAAGCGTGATTGAGGTAACATAGGTTTCTCCAAAATAAGGTAAAAATAAACCGCACTTTATGCGAACAAAGTGCGGTGAGTTTATCACGAGTTTTTTACTTACACATCATAAGTGGTGGATGCAGTATTACCACCGCGACCCGTCCAGTTGGTGTGGAAGAATTCACCGCGTGGTTTGTCAGTGCGCTCATAAGTATGTGCACCGAAGTAGTCACGTTGTGCTTGCAATAAGTTTGCCGGTAAACGGGCTGAAGTGTAACCATCTAAGAAGGTAATAGCAGATGCCATACAAGGCATTGGGATACCTACTTCGATAGATTTTGCCACCACTTTACGCCAGTCGCTTAATGCGTTTTCTAAAATGCCTTTGAAATAACTATCTGAACCTAAGAAGATTAAATCTGGATTTGCTTCATATGCATCACGAATGTTACCTAAGAAACGGCTACGGATAATACAACCTTCACGCCATAATAATGCTGTTGCGCCGTAGTTGATGTTCCAGCCAAATTGTTCAGAGGCTTCGCGAATCAGCATAAAGCCTTGTGCGTAAGAAATGATTTTTGACGCCAATAAGGCTTTACGTACCGCTTCAATCCAAACTTTTTTATCGCCTTCAACAGGTTGAATTGTTTTGCCGAATAATTGGTTAGCGGCAACACGTTGATCTTTAAATGAGGATACGCAACGAGCAAAGACAGATTCAGTGATTAAGGTTAATGGAATACCGAAATCTAATGCATTGATACCCGTCCATTTACCTGTCCCTTTTTGGCCAGCTGTATCTAAGATTTTTTCAACTAATGGTTCAGCATCAGCATCTTTATAACCAAGAATATCGGTCGTGATATCGATTAAGTAGCTATCAAGTTCAGTTTTTTTCCATTCTGCGAAGATAGCTTGCATTTCTTCATAGCTTAAGCCTAAACCTTCTTTTAAGAATTGGTAAGCTTCACAGATTAATTGCATATCGCCATATTCGATACCATTGTGAACCATTTTCACAAAGTGGCCAGCGCCTTCACCGCCAACCCAGTCACAGCAAGGCTCGCCTTGTTCTGTTTTAGCAGAGATGGCTTGGAAGATTGGTTTAACATATGGCCATGCTTCGTGGTTACCACCCGGCATGATAGATGGTCCATGACGCGCACCTTCTTCACCACCAGAAACACCCGAACCGATAAAGCGAATGCCTTTTTCAGCCAATGCTTTTACACGACGGTTGGTATCAGGATAGTTTGAGTTACCACCATCAATGATGATGTCGCCTTCTTCTAAGTGCGGTAATAATGCCTCAATGAATTGATCCACTACATCACCCGCGCGCACCATTAACATCACTTTACGTGGTTTTTCTAATTTAGAAGCTAAATCTTCTAAAGAGTATGCACCGATAATATTTGTGCCTTTTGCTGCACCTTGTAAAAATTCATCCACTTTTGAAGTGGTACGGTTATATGCCACGACTTTAAAGCCATGATCATTCATATTTAAAATGAGGTTTTGCCCCATTACGGCTAAGCCGATAACACCGATGTCGCCTTTTACTGACATTGTTTTCTCCTGTTTGTGAGGTACAATTTTTTGTACCGATTTGAATACTTTGGTGCAACAAGTTGCACCACATGACTACACGCAAAAAGTGCGGTCGTTTTTTCAATTGTTTTTTATTTACGCTGGCGCGTAGGCCTCTAGTTTATCTATTTGCTCTCTCTTATCGATACTTCTTAGTAAATAGAACTCAGGAATCCATACAAAAGGTAAAG
>JABZOY010000082.1:0-7649 GCA_015255025.1 Haemophilus sp. | reverse complement strand
AAGCACTTACCACCAAAGAAAATGCCCTTTTCACCAAACAAATATTGGAAAAAGAAGGTATTCATAAAATTATTTTAGTTACCAATGAATGGCATATGCAACGTGCAAAATTATTATTCCAACAACAAGGCTTTGATGTGTTACCTGCAAGTGTAGGTGAAGGCATTACGCCTGACAGTTATGGACTTAATATGATGCATTTTATTCCGCAAGGTGGCGCAATTACGAAAAATATGCAATTACTCAAAGAGTGGATTGGATATTGGAAAGAGCGCTAAAGTGCGGTCAAAAGATCACAAATTAGATAATGTTAAGAGGAAGAAAACATGAGTCAAATTACACGCGAACAGATGCTTCAGGTATTCGAAAATCGCTGTTCCACACGTTATTACGATCCGAATAAAAAAATTAGCCAAGAAGATTTCGCGGCAATTTTAGAATTTGCTCGTTTATCACCAAGCTCTGTCGGCTCTGAGCCATGGAAATTCTTAGTTATTCAAAATAAAGCATTACGCGATAAACTCAAACCTTTTAGCTGGGGTATGCAATATCAATTAGATGATTGTAGTCATTTAGTGATCATTCTTGCGAAGAAAAATGCTCGATATGACACGCCTTTCTTCCGTGATGTGGCGGTGCGTAGAGGTTTACAAGGTGAGCAATTAGAAAAAGCCTTGGAAAAATATAAAGGCTTACAAGAAGTTGAAATGAAAACCGCAGAAAGCGAACGAGCATTATTTGACTGGACAAGCAAACAAACCTACATTGCATTAGCGAATATGCTAACTGGTGCTGCCGCTATCGGTGTAGATTCTTGCCCTATTGAAGGCTTTAACTACGATAAAATGAATGAAGTTTTAGCCGCTGAAGGCCTCTTTGATCCAAATGAATGGGGCGTATCCGTGGCAGCAACATTTGGTTATCGAACGAGAGACATTACCAAAAAATCTCGTAGACCAATTGAAGAAATCGTTACTTGGGTTGAATAATCTATTTTCAAATAAATGGGCAGCAAACGCTGCCCTTTTCTTTACCCACCAAACAAGGCTGCGCCACCTGTTACAGCCCCCATCGAGCCATATAACAAGCTTAGTGCAAAAAAGATCATCATTGCGCCCGCAATGCATTTAATCATGGCCTCACCTTTTTGATTAGAACCAGTTAAACCGTACCAATGGCCTAATCGCGTTGCGACATTTCTCGCATAGCGCACTAACGCAGCAAAAAGTGAAAGCATTAATCCTGTGCCCAGAGACATGGCAAACGTAGCTACAATTCCCCACCAATAAAGATCCAGCATATAAGCGAGAAAGAGCACAAAAATAGCGCCACTACACGGTCGCATACCAATAGTCAAAATCACTAAGAGCTGAGATTTTAAATCACCTGATTGCTTAAGCTGTTGATTATTCGGTAGATGTTGATGCCCACAGCTACACTGTGTTTGGCTTACTTTTCCTTGCCCATATCGAAAAGGCGAAGCTGTTCCAATCTGTTTCGGCAATGATTGTATCGATGTAATACGAAAAGATTGTTTTTTCTTCAAGCCTTTCAAACCTTGAGCAATCCAATAAAGTCCTAATAACACTAATAAAATGAGTGCGCTACGCTCCAGCCATAACTGACTAAGTTTAAAATATTTAGAGGAAAGATTAAGTATCACCACCACAATGGAGGTTGCTGCGACTGCGACAAAACCTTGCATGAGAGAGGAAAGCAAACTTAAGCGTACGCTGGTTTTAAGTTGGCTTTCGTGAGTAGAAAGATAACCAGCAATAATAAATTTTCCATGCCCAGGCCCTAAGGCATGTAATACCCCATAAGAAAAGGCAGCAAAAATCAACCACAGCCCTGCCGTTGATGAATGCGCTTGAATCTGGTGTAGATTTTCAGAAATCAACTGGTTAAAGGCTTTTTGCCAATCGGCGACTTGCACAAACAGCCAAGGTAACAAGGCGAAGATAATCGCTAATAAACCAATAAAAAGTGCGGTCAGTTTTAACTTCATTTTTATTCACACTTAATTTTTACTTTCTGAGCAAACAATACACCAAGAGAATCATCTTCATTTTTTTGCGATTTATCCAATGATGATGCGTAAGATTGAATTTTTTCATCGACATTAGGTTCAAACACCTCGCCTTTACAGTTTGCAGGAAGTGATGAAAAATCAACCGCTCTTTTGCCTGTTTCAGCATATCGCATTGCTACATAATAGGTGCGGTCATAAGTCATCAGTGTAAATTCATTATTTTGTAAGGTCTGTGGCTGTGCTAAAAGAAAATCAAAATAGTATTCCACCTCGTTTCCTTTAACACGCATACCGTAATTTTCAGGCTGTTTTTTATATTTAATTTTATTATTGTCTTTGTCAAAAACATAACTAAAGTAATGTTCATTCACAACGTTATTCATTACTTCATCAACTAATTTCTGTTGGGCAGCCTTA
The DNA here is from genome assembly GCA_015255025.1 of Haemophilus sp. Lineage (GTDB taxonomy): Bacteria > Pseudomonadota > Gammaproteobacteria > Enterobacterales > Pasteurellaceae > Haemophilus_D. The sequence continues at coordinate 5,200 of JABZOY010000082.1, read as the reverse complement.
TCACCTTTTGCCTGCTTCACATCATAAAGGATAGATGAAGAACTTGCTTCATCCAGTAGCCATTGCGTCGAAAAACCAATTAATTGATTATCTTTCACTAAGGGTTTGGTTTGCATATCAATAAAGGCGTGAGGATGAGCAAGAACCGAAAAAGGAGAAATTAGCGATAATCCTAGGAGTAATTTTTTAAACATAAATAAAAATAAAGTGGGCTAAATAATTGAATAGACAGATTTTATCACAAGCAGTTCCTAATCAAAATCTAATAAAAATCGGTCGAAACATAAAAAATCCTGTGATTTTCTTGATTTGTATCAACAAATTATTCATTCGCATTTCCATTATAACTGAAATTTATGTACTATTTGCCTCGTCAAGTGATTGCTTGATATTCATAAAGTTCCTAAATAAAATAATCATAAATATAGCTAAACTACTTTCCTACCACCCTGTATGGGTGGTTTTTTTTGCCTTTCAAATAGCTTATTCCCTAAACATCAAGTAAAATAACCGCACTTTTATTCATAACATCGAGAAAATTATGTCAACGCAATTTGTATATACGATGCACCGTGTCGGCAAAGTGGTGCCACCGAAGCGTCATATTTTGAAAGATATTTCTTTAAGCTTCTTCCCTGGCGCAAAAATCGGGGTGCTCGGCTTAAATGGTGCGGGTAAATCAACCCTTTTACGCATTATGGCGGGCGTGGATAAAGAGTTCGAAGGTGAAGCTCGTCCACAACCGGGTATCAAAATTGGTTACCTTCCACAAGAACCAAAACTTGATCCTCAACAAACTGTGCGTGAAGCGGTAGAAGAAGCGGTTTCTGAAGTAAAAAATGCACTGACTCGTTTAGATGAAGTCTATGCACTTTATGCTGATCCTGATGCGGATTTCGATAAACTCGCGGCTGAACAAGCGAACCTTGAAGCGATTATTCAAGCACACGATGGACATAATTTAGATAACCAATTAGAACGTGCAGCAGATGCATTACGTTTACCGGATTGGGATGCAAAAATTGAGCATTTATCAGGGGGCGAACGTCGTCGTGTCGCACTTTGTCGCTTATTACTCGAAAAACCAGACATGCTCTTATTAGACGAGCCAACCAACCACTTAGATGCGGAATCTGTGGCATGGTTAGAACGCTTCTTACATGACTACGAAGGTACTGTTGTAGCAATTACCCACGACCGTTACTTCTTAGATAACGTTGCAGGTTGGATCTTAGAGCTTGACCGTGGTGAAGGTATTCCTTGGGAAGGTAACTACTCTTCTTGGTTAGAGCAAAAAGAGAAACGCTTAGAGCAAGAACAAGCCGCTGAAAATGCGCGTCAAAAATCGATTGCGAAAGAGTTAGAATGGGTACGCCAAAATCCGAAAGGCCGTCAAGCGAAAAGCAAAGCACGTATGGCGCGCTTTGATGAGTTGAACTCTGGCGAATACCAAAAACGTAACGAGACTAACGAACTCTTTATTCCACCTGGTCCACGTTTAGGTGATAAAGTGATTGAGGTAGAACATCTCACTAAATCTTACGGTGACCGTACTCTAATTGATGATTTATCATTTAGCATTCCAAAAGGGGCTATCGTGGGCATTATCGGAGCGAACGGTGCAGGTAAATCAACCCTATTCCGTATGCTTTCAGGTCAAGAACAACCCGATAGCGGATCAATTACGATGGGTGAAACCGTTGTGCTTGCTTCTGTGGATCAATTCCGTGATTCAATGGATGACAAGAAAACTGTTTGGGAAGAAGTGTCTAACGGACAAGATGTTCTCACTATTGGTAACTTTGAAATTCCAAGCCGTGCGTATGTTGGACGATTTAACTTCAAAGGCGTAGATCAACAAAAACGAGTGGGCGAATTATCAGGTGGTGAACGTGGTCGTTTACATTTAGCTAAACTTCTACAACGTGGTGGTAACGTGCTGTTATTGGACGAACCAACCAATGACTTAGACGTTGAAACTTTACGTGCGTTAGAAAATGCGATCTTAGAATTCCCTGGTTGTGCAATGGTGATTTCCCATGACCGTTGGTTCTTAGACCGTATTGCGACTCATATCTTAGATTACGGTGATGAAGGTAAAGTGACTTTCTATGAAGGTAACTTCTCTGACTACGAAGAGTGGAAAAAGAAAACCTTAGGTGAGGCCGCAACACAACCACATCGTATTAAATATAAGCGTATTGCAAAATAAGAAATTAAAGTGCGGTCACTTTTGACCGCACTTTCCTTTTACATCTGGAGTGATTATGTTAGTTTATTTGCACATTGTTTGTGCATTTTTAAGTTTAGGATTATTAATTATCCGTGGGGGAATGCAATTAAGTGGAAAAAATTGGCGCGCGATTAAACTGCTAAAAATTTTACCGCACGTAGTTGATACACTTTTAATTGCAAGCGGCTTAACGATTTTCTTCTTGGTCGGTTATCAGCTACAAAGCTGGCTGGTCATGAAAATCATCATGCTTGTGCTTTATATTTTCTTCTCGGCTAAATATTTTAGTCGTAAAGCAGTCAATCCAAACAGTGCATTTCTGGCATTTGCCCTGTTAAGTTTCTTAGGTGCAATGTTCTTTGCTTACCAACCAAACTTTATGGAAGGCTAATTATGAAAAAATCCATCTTCAATTGAAGATGGATTTTTTGTCTTATCTTAACCACCGGCTAATTTTACTTTAAACCCTTTTTGTTCTAAAAGTTGTTTAAGTAAATCGCGTTTTTCACCTTGAATCTCAATGCTGCCGTCTTTAACCGAACCACCGCAACCACAACGTTTTTTAAGTTCTGCCGCTAACTTTTTCAATTCATCATCAGCTAAATCTAGCCCAGTAATCACTGAAACGCCCGCACCTTTTCGACCACTGGTCTGTTTTTGGATGCGAACCACACCATCCCCCTTAGGGCGTTGTACCGGCTCTTTTTGCGCTTTAATTCGCCCCACTTCGGTAGAATAAACTAAAGTACTCTCTGTCATATTACTCAATTGATGCATTAATTGAACGAAGCACTTCAGCTGGATTTTCAGCTTGAGTAATTGGACGACCGATTACTAAATAATCAGAACCAGATCGAATAGCCGCAGCTGGTGTCATGACACGACGCTGATCACCAAAATCACTACCAATTGGACGAATCCCTGGCGTGACTAATTTAAAATCAGGGCCACAAGTATTACGTAAAATCTCTACTTCCTGTGGTGAACAAACTACCCCATCTAATCCTGCACGCAGTGTTAAATTTGCAAGACGTAAAACGTGTTCAAGTGGTGAGGAATTAATACCAATTTGCAACAAATCTAAATCTTCCATGCTTGTTAATACGGTTACCGCGATTAATAACGGCGCATCTTTTCCATAAGGTTCGAGAATTTTCTTCGCCTCTTCCATCATTTTTAAACCACCACTAGCATGAACATCAACCATCCATACGCCTAAATCAGCCGCAGAACGCACAGCTCTTGCCACAGTATTCGGAATATCATGAAATTTTAGGTCGAGGAAAACATCAAATTGACGCTCATGTAATTGCTTAACGAAACTGGTTCCCAGTGTGGTAAACATTTCTTTACCCACTTTTAAACGGCATAAGCTTGGATCAATTTGATCCACGAGGGATAACGCTTGTGCTTCCGTTTCGTAATCTAATGCAACGATTACTTTGCTATTCATAATTTTACCTCACTGTGTCAATTAATTATGTTCAGGTTTGATGGTTTCCCACTGTTTGCAAGAAGGACAATTCCACATTAATTTATGGGTTTGATAACCGCAATTAGAACAACGATAACCAAAGCCTTGCTTAATTCTCTCACCCACCATTTTATGTAGCAAAATTAAGCTTTCTTTACCTCGGCCTTCCTCTGCATCATCAATTTGGAATTGAATAAAACGATGGAAAATAGATGTACTTGGATGTTTTGTGAGTTGTTGATAAAGCTTTGATTGCGCTGCACTCTTACCATCTTTCTCTTCAATCACGCTTGCTAACATTAAATCTACTTTCGTATTGTTAATCTGCTGGCTGGCTCGAATCAAGAATAACTCAAAGTTATCTCTTTCTCCTAATTCATCATAACAATATTTGAGTGTTTTCAACACTTCTCCAATGTAAATTGGATTTTGATTAAGAATATTCTCCAAAAAATGAATGGCTTGACGGTAGTTTTTATCTGCCATTTCTAAGTCAGCAAGAAGCATTGATGCTCTCACACTCGTTGGAGATACATTCAACGCTTTTTGTAAAATGCTGCGTTTTTCGACTGCACTTTCAAGTTCACCACTTAAGGCATATTCACAATAACATTGTGCTAATTCCACATTATTTTCTTTAGGGGAAATTTTAGCTAGTTTCTCTGCAATATTAACGGCTTTTTTCCATTCTTTTGTCTTTTGGTAAATAACTAAAAGCTGTTGGAGTGCATTTTCAGCAAACTCTGGTTCATCCACCATAATGATGTAAAGGGCTTCCGCACGGTCGTAAAAACCCACCACCATGAAATCCTTAGCGAGTTGCTGTTTAGCTAATAACTTTTGTTCGAAAGAATAATTGGGACTACGATCGAGGGCTTGATGGATCCGCAAAGCACGATCCACTTCGCCTCGAGAGCGGAAAAGATTACCGAGTGTTAGCTCAGCCTCAAATTGTGAATTGCTTTCAATTTCATTTTCTGTTTCTTGTTTTTGCAACATATCCAGAAACAAATCAACGGCTTTATCCGTTTGATTAGAAAGCAAAAAATTGACCCCCGTGACATAATCACGGGAGAGTTTGTTACTCATATCTTCCTGATCTTTCTTGGCACTCCGATGCCCCATATACCAACCGTAAGCGGCGGCTATTGGCAGAAGCAGAAAGAGTAATTCAAGCATTATACTGCCTTATCGCGAGTAGTCGTTAATTCGTTAATCTGTAATGTTTGACGTTTAACTTGACGCGCTAACGACATATTTTTGAATTTTAATTTTAAGTAAAAGAATCCGGTAATTAACCAACCTAAAATTAATCCAAAGCCAAATAAAATGGCAACTAATGTTGAAAGTTGGAATTGGCTTTCAGCAACAATGTAGTTAAAGGTGATTACTTGATCATTATTCGCGCCTATAGTTACCGCAACGATTACGATAGCCAGCACAATAATGAGCCCAAGAATATATTTAATCATCACAATCTCCTTTGTTAAGAA
>JABZOY010000081.1:0-7665 GCA_015255025.1 Haemophilus sp. | reverse complement strand
CCTCGTAAAAATCCAGATGCGAAATTGATTCCTGTGGTTGAGCAAATTACCGATCATATTCGTTCTATTGCAGGTGGTAGCGGTACAAACCTTGGTACTGGCGGGATGAGTACAAAAATAATTGCGGCAGATGTAGCAACGCGTTCGGGCATTGAAACCATTATTGCGCCAGGTAGCCGACCTGATGTGATTGTGGATTTAGCCTACGATAAACCAATTGGCACCAAATTTATTGCGCATCATTCAGATCGTCTCGAAAGCCGTAAACAGTGGTTATTTGCCGCACCATCAGCGGGTGTGCTGACCATTGATGAGGGTGCTGAAAATGCCATGTTAGTACAGAATAAATCGTTACTACCAGCGGGGATTACGGCTGTAGAAGGACGTTTCTCACGCGGTGAAGTCGTCAAAATTAAAAATACCTCAGGTAAAGTGATTGCACTCGGTATGCCTCGTTATAACAGCGATGCATTGGAATTAATCAAAGGGAAAAAATCTCAAGATATTGAGCAAATTCTTGGTTATGAGTATGGTGCAGTTGCGCTACATCGTGATGATATGATTGTGCTATAGCCTGTAATAGAAATCGGATCTCTCATATTTTCTGAACCTTCCTTTTATTTTGTTGGTCTATAAAACCATAAAAAGGGCAATAGCCCGATATTAAGTAGTAAAAGGAGACAACATGAGATTAATAGCGACCGTTTTAGCTGTTGGGCTATTAAGTGCTTGTACGCAGGGCTATTATGTAAAACATCGTAGCCCAATTTCAGTGAGCAAACACGTAAAACGTTTAAATACGACGGTTTGTCATGATAAAGATGACTGGTATTTAGATGGTTATCGTGTAGGAAAAGATTTCCAAGCGCAAAGCCAATCTCAATTGAATAAACGAATTAATTATTGTGGCCGACGTGTACCTGAAGAGCTGAGAACCGCATGGTTTAATGGTTTTGATGCAGGCTCAAATGGCGTTCAGATTGATATAGAGGGTTATGATGAGGATGCTCTCTTAACCTATGATTATGACGATGATGATCGTTATAGCGAAGACGAAGAAGAATAAAAAAGTGCGGTTAATTTTAACCGCACTTTTTCTTTTTAAAGAATATCGAGTAATTCAACTTCAAACACTAGGGGTGAGAATGGTGGGATAGATGCGCCCGCACCACGTTCACCGTAAGCCAGTTCGTGTGGAATAGTGAGTTTCCATTTAGAACCAACAGGCATCATTTGTAATGCTTCAACCCAACCACGAATTACGCCATTTACTGGGAATTCAGCCGGTGTGCCACGAGCAACAGAGCTGTCGAATACGGTACCATCTGGTAATGTACCTGTGTAGTGAACACGTACTTTATCAGTTGCAGCTGGTTTGTTACCGTTACCTTCGGTTAAAATTTCGTATTGTAAACCGCTATCAGTCACGTTTACGCCTGCTTTTTTCGCGTTTTCTTCTAAGAATTTTTTACCTTCTTCTTCAATCGCTTTAAATTGCGCTTGTTGTGCTTCAGCTGCTTGTTGTTGAAGCGCTTGAACAGAATGCATTAAATCATTAATTTCTAATGCTGGTTGATTACGATTTAACGCATCAAAAATGCCTTTTGCTACTGCTTCAACAGAAATATCCATTTGGCTATCTGCTAATTGTTGACCGATTTGTAAACCGATACCGTAGCTGCCTTTTTCAGAAATACTTTCTAATTTTACTTGTTCAAAAATTTGAGCTGTCATGTTTTTTCCTTTGTTGTAAAACTATTTTTTCAATGCCAAGATTTCACCCATGCGAACAGGTTCATCAACGCTTAAATGATCGGCAATTTGCACTTGACCGGCTTGGAATAAATTAATTACGGTAGAACCAAGTTGGAACCAACCCATTTCTTGACCCTTGCTTAATTTAACCGCACTTTCACCTTCATAAGTCCAGACTTTCACTTCGTTATGACGTGGTGGGTTAATGACGCCAGCCCAAACAGTGCCGATACTTGCAGTAATTGTTGCACCCACTAAGATTTGTACCATAGTACCGAATTCAGTATCAAAGACACAAATCACACGCTCATTACGTGCAAAGAGGTTCGGCACATGTTTCGCTAAAAACGGATTGACGGAGAATAAATCACCCGGCACGTAAATCATTTTGCGAAGAGTACCATCACATGGCATATGCACACGGTGATAATCACGTGGTGATAAATAAGTGGTGATGAATTCCCCATTTTTAAAGGTCTCGGTTAAATCTTTATCTTCCGCTAATAAATCATTTAAGCTGAAGAAGTGACCTTTCGCTTGTAATAGGCGGTCATCTTCAATGTGTCCACATTCACTTACACGGCCATCCGCAGGGCAACAAAGTGCGGTTGGATTTTGGTTAATTGGTCGTGCATTTTCTTTTAATGGACGGATAAAGAATTCATTAAAACTGGCGTAATCACTGAATTTTTCTTTTTCAGCAATGCTCATATCAATGTTGTATTTTTTTGCAAACGCTTTAATCACAAAATGTGTCACTGTGCCCCATTTTTGTTTAGCTAACCAACCTGCTGCTTGTGTCATATAGATTTGTGGCATCACATATTGAAATGCAACTTTTAGGCGTTGCCAATAAGAAATTGGGTTCATTGATTTCTCCGATAAGATTAAAAAGTTGGGCGATTATAACAACTTATTTCACTTGCGCAATGTTAGTTGATATTTTTGCGTAAGATCAAAGCAATAAGCCGACATTTGCCGGCTTATTTTTATGTTTATAAAATCATTTTGACTAATTTGTCTGCTTGAATCCGAGCAAATTTTTTCAACAGTTTTTGCACCGGTTCAGGATATTGCGTCAATTCTTCTAATTCAGAATAATCTTGCAATACTTTGGTATGTTGGCGGATGTGCGACAATTCTTGTTCCACTTGAGGCAGAAGTTCTTGTTTTGGATCGTGGATTAATAATCCATTTTCCGCATCTAAACGCCATGCGCGCGGGTTTAAGTTGTTCCCTGTTAAAAGAATATACTGGTTGTCTACCCAAACACCTTTGAGGTGATAAGTGTTATCGCCATCTTTCCATAAACGCACAGTTAGATGGCCATTTTTAATGTAAGCATCAAATTTCTCGCAGAAGCGACGAAGATTGCTTTCATATAAATAAGGCAATGCACCTGCCATTTTAAACGGCTGTTCTGGTGGAATATAGAAATCGTTCGCGACTTTATCACCCACGATTATTTCGACACACTTTCCTTGCTCTAATAAGCGGGCAAGTTTACTTCTTAGTGTGCGAGGGAAGTTGAAATAAGGGGTGCAAATCACCAATTTTTCCTGCACTTGTAAGAATAAATCTTCGATAACTTGATTTAATTCATTGCCTGATGCACCTAAACCAAAAAGTGGTGAAATGCTTAAAACATCGGAAAAACCAACCGCACTTTCTAGCTGATATTCAGCATGAGCCGCTAAGTTTTTACGATAAGCTTTTATTGCACTGCGAATTTCTTTGGTGCGCGGGCGGTTAGCCACATCTAATGGATGTACCGCGCTGAAATCCAATAAATAATCATTGATGAAATTAACCATAGAGTCTGCCAGTGCAGCATTATGGATTTTTTGATAGCGGTCGTAACGGTATTTATCTTGTTGTTGTAAATACACGTTATTGATGCTTGCGCCGCTATAAAGGACGGTATCATCAAAGACAAAGCCTTTAATATGTAATACACCGAAGACTTCGCGGGTATTAATGGGCACACCGAAGAACATATTCGGTTCATCGGGAAGTTGATAGGTTTGGCGTTGTTCACAATACCAATCAGCGTTAGTAGCAGATTTTTCTGCACCGAGTAAATTGCGTTGTCCGCGATGCCAATCTACTAAAATTTTCACATCTAATTCAGGATGATCTTGTTTTACGCGATAAATCTCATTGAGAATTTCTTGTCCTGCTTCATCTTTTTGCCAGTAAAGTGCGGTCACGTAAATGCGTTTTTTAGCTTGGCGAATTAATTCTATAATTTGTGCTTTGAATTCAAGCGGACTAAACAGAAACTCAACCTGTTCAGCCTGTAAAGGAAGAAAAGGCAAATTTTTTAAATTTTGTTCTGCTCGTTTAGCTTTATTGATTAACATAATCGATCTCTACACTAAAAATTAATGCTCTAGTTTACAATATTTCCTTTGTGGATTGATAGAAAAAAGGTTTTTTTTCGTTATAATGCTCACAAATTTTCGCATTTTTTGGCGAATTATTATCCAATTTTTCCTTCGAGAAGTAAATTATGAGCAATTCACGCAAACCATCATTCCAAACAAATTCCACCAAATCTTTTCAAGAGCGTAGCCCAAAACGTGCATTTAATGAAAAAGAACGTCGCTTTGATGATCGTCGCAATAATGAAAAACGTGAGGGAAATCGACCGCACTTTGATAAAAAAAAGGATGATCGTAAACCTTCTCGTGGCTTCCAACAGCAAGAAGTGAGAGAACCAAAAATTGCTGAACTTTCATTAAATAAAGCCAATGGTGAAAGTGGCTCGGTAAAAGTAATGGTGAAAAGTACTGGCGTGAGTTATAAACCGAAAGAAAAGAAAACAGGCGCATTATCACCACGAGCACCGGAGAAAATTAAAAAGAACCGTGCTGAAGAAATGAAAGTGTATGGTGAAAATGCGTGCTTAGAATTGTTTGCTGAGCGTCCAGAGAGCATTGTTCGCGTATGGGCAACGGTGCAAATGGCACATCGAATTGGCGAGATTTTCAGTTATTTAGCCGCGAATAAAAAAGTGTATCACGTGGTGGACAGCGATGAGCTAAGCTTAGTAAGTGGCACTGAGCATCATGGTGGCATTTGTATGCTAGTGAAGAAGCAACGTACTTTCTCTTTGCAAGGTTATTTAGATGTCCCGCGTCAAGAAGACTGCTTGATATTGCTTGATCAAGTCAATAATGCGCAAAACCTAGGTGGCGTTGTGCGTACTTGCGCCTTCTATGGCATTAAAAATGTGGTAACAAATCAAGTTGAACAGCTTTATGCACCGGCTGCGATGCGTGTGGCTGAAGGCGGAATGGAGCATATTCGTATTTTAGAAACAGAAAGTACAGAAATTGCGTTAGAGGCTTTACGTAAGGCGGGTTATCAGATTATTCATGTATCAACCAATAAACAGGGTATTGCGTTGGAACAACTCAAATTTGCAGCCAAAGTTGCATTAGTATTGAGCGAAGGTAGTACAGATGATATTCGTGAGAAACAAGATGTAAATGTGCGTTTTTCTTTAAGTAATCCATTAAAAGCAGGATTAAATATTGCGGTAAATACAGGGATTTTATTAGCGCATTGGTATGTGAAATAACCTTAAGTGCGGTCATTTTTACACTTATTTTCAAGGCTGGCAAATGTCAGCCTTTTTTCTTTTTTAAAATGTGTGTCACTCAATTTTTTATCTTTCTTTCATAAAGTTTTTGGGAGAAGTTGGACAAAAGATCTATACTATTTCGAGTAGTTATTTAACAGGGAGTTTTTATGCCTGAACGTTCAGCCAATATTAGTACACATGATCCTTTCGGAAGTTTATTAGGTTATGCACCGGGTGGGATTGCGATTTATTCCTCAGATTATCATACAGCAGATGAGAAAGAGTATCCCGATGATGCTGCCTTTCGCAGTTATTTAGGAAGAGAGTACATGGGCTACAAATGGCAGTGTGTAGAATTTGCGCGCCGTTATTTATATCTCAATCATGGCATGGTGTTTACTGATGTAGGAATGGCTTACGAGATCTTTTCTCTACGATTTTTACGTCAAGTGGTAAATGATGCTTTATTACCCCTACAAGCCTTTGCAAATGGTTGCAAACGTAAGCCTGAAGCAGGCGCATTGTTGATTTGGCAAGAAGGTGGTGAATTTAAACATACGGGGCATGTGGCGATTATTACCGAGGTATTAGAAGATAAAATTCGCATCGCTGAGCAAAATGTGATTCACTCTCGCTTACCAAGCGGGCAGCAATGGACGCGTGAATTACCAATGACAGTTTCAGAAACGGGGTATTTTCTGCATGATACCTTTGATGATACCGAAATTTTAGGTTGGATGATTCAAACAGAAGATACTGAATACAGTCTGCCGCAGCCAACGCCAGAAAAAGAGAAACTTGAAATTCATGCAGAACATATTGAAAACAACGGTCAGTTTGAACATAAATGGCTGAATGAAAACAATGAATTTGAAGCTGCCTATGTGAAAGCCATGGGAGGGCATAAAGTTAGCCATTCTGACCAATATCGTTACTTTACGATGTCTGAAACAGCACAGCATGAGTTGATTCGTGCAACTAATGAATTACATTTAATGTATTTGCATGCCACAGATAAAGTTTTAAAAGACGATAAGTTATTAGAATATTTCAATATTCCAAAATTATTATGGCCTCGCTTACGTTTATCTTGGCAAAATCGCCGTTATCAAACCATTACGGGGCGTTTAGATTTCTGCATGGATAGTCGTGGATTGAAAGTGTATGAATACAACGCTGATTCAGCCTCTTGTCATGCGGAAGCCGGTGAGTTTATGAATCGATGGGCGATTCAAGGCGGATTGAATATTGGTGAAAATCCTGCTGATGGTTTACGTAATGCATTAGCGGATTGTTGGAAACACAGTGAAGCGACACCGCTTGTTCATATTATGCAAGATCATGATGATGAAGAAGATTACCACTCATTGTTTATGCGTAACGCACTGGTCCAAGCCGGATTTAAAGCCAAAATTATTCATGGCACAGAGGGATTACATTGGGATAGTCGTGGTCGTTTAATTGATGATGAAGATAATCAGATAAAAACGGTGTGGAAAACATGGGCTTGGGAAACCATGTTGGAGCAACTTCGTGAAGATGCGACAGGCATGGAAGTGGCTCCACCAATTCGCACGGGCTATCCGGAAGATAAAGTACGGTTAATTGACGTTCTACTTCGTCCAGAAGTCTTAGTCTATGAGCCGCTTTGGACAGCTATTCCAAGTAATAAAGCGATCTTACCTGTATTATGGTCATTATTCCCGAATCATCGTTATTTACTTGAAGCAGGATTTGAACTGACACCAGAGTTGGTTAAAAATGGTTATGCACAAAAACCAATTGCAGGCCGTCGAGGTGATAATGTGAAACTCATTGGTGAGTGCAAATCTGTACTTGATAGCACAGACGGTCGTTTTGATAAGCAGGAAAGTATTTATCAACAGCTTTGGTGTTTACCAAAAGTGGAAGACCAATATGTTCAGGTTTGTACTTTCACTGTAGGGGGGCATTATGGTGGTAGCTGTTTACGCTCAGACCCGAGTTTGGTTATTATGGGAAACAGTGATATGCAACCGTTAAGAGTATTATTAGATAAATCTTTCCTTAAGAAATAAAAATAAAATCGGCACTCAATGGGTGCCGATTTGTTATTGTTAATTTATAAAATTATTTTGCTTCTTTGTTATCAGTTGGTTTTTCATCTGTTTTTAACATATCAGCAGGAATAAAAGTTTGTTGTACTTTTGACATATCTGGAAGATGGTGTGCAATCCCTTTGTGACAGTCGATACAGGTTTTGTTTTGTTCCTGTGCAAGTGCGTGCATTTGTTGTGCCACAGTTTTTTGTTGTGAGTAATCCATATCATTAAAGTTATGGC
>JABZOY010000080.1:0-7700 GCA_015255025.1 Haemophilus sp. | reverse complement strand
AACTGACATCCACCACCGAACTTTTACCGCCACGAATTTGGTTAATCATTTCTGGTAGGCGATGTAAAGTTTGCGGACCAAATACGATATCCACGTAAGGTGCACGATGACGAATATGTTCACCTTCTTGTGAAGCCACACAACCGCCCACACCGATAACTAGGTTTGGATTTTGTTTTTTTAATTCTTTCCAACGACCTAACTGATGGAACACTTTTTCTTGTGCTTTTTCACGGATAGAACAGGTGTTAAGAAGTAACACATCTGCTTCTTCAGGAATATCTGTCAATTCCAAACCATGTGTATTTAAGAGAAGATCGGCCATTTTTGATGAATCGTATTCATTCATCTGACAGCCCCATGTTTTAATATGTAATTTTTGCGTCATATTGCTTAAAAATAAAGATTAGTAAAAAGATAAAATCGGTCGGCTATTGTACAGATTTGTGGGAATTCTGGCTAGTGTAAAATGGACTTTTACCCATTTCGGTATAGAAAAAGTGCGGTTAAAATCACCTGAATTTTAACCGCACTTTGTTTAGTATCCTTCTTCCTCCATATTCGGTAGGAATGTTTTTTGTTTGATTCGTTTTACTCTCGTTTCAATTCGTCCATCTGGGTGTAGTTCAATTTCACGCCAGCCTGGTTGTAAGGTATCTAACGCAAAATGATTGCTATCCGGCTTAAATTGAATACAAGTCGCTGGCGTTGCCATGGTTTGATAACCCTGCCAATAGCCATCAACCTGTTGATGAATATGCCCGTATAAAATCCCTTTTACATTGTTGAATTGAGCAAGAACGGCTGAGAAGCTATGTGCATTACGCAAGTTATGCTGATCAAGCCATGCTGAATTCGTTGGTAATAAATGATGATGCAATACGACTAAGCTATGACGCGCTGGATTTTCCGCTAATTTTGTTTTTAACCAATCTAATTGGTAAGCACTTAATTCACCATGAGGCACACCGGATACTTGGCTATCTAACAAAATCACTTGCCAATGTTTACCTAGAAGTAAATGCTTTGACGCTTTAATCGGCGGTTGGCTTAAATATTCGACCATTTTAGGTTGGAAATCATGATTACCCGGAAGCCAAAATACCCATTTATTTAACGGTTTAACCATTTCAACAAATCGCAGATAGCCTTCGTCGCTACTATCTTGTACCAAATCCCCCGTTGCAAGCACGACATCATACTCAAAAGACTCCAACTGAATTTCTTTTAACACCTGAGAAAAACTTTCGTGCGTGTTGATACCTAATAATTCTTTGTTTGTATCTTTAAACAAATGAGGATCGGTAATTTGTAATAATTTGACGATTTCATTTGCGGGTTCGTATTCAAATCTATTGTTCATGGGACTCCTATTGCCAGCGTTGCTGCAATTTGGCGTAATTTAATTGAAGCCATTGCAAGCCCATTACTGCAATGCCATTATCAATTTTGCCATCACACATCCATTGATAGGCTTGCTCACGTTTCACCACATGAACACGAATGTCTTCATTCTCTTCAGCTAAACCATGAAGTCCCTTAGCTTGCGAGCTATCTACTCGACCGACAAACAAATGAATACGTTCGACGACACCGCCCGGGCTATCCCACACGCTTAAACAATGTGTGAGATCTTGAACGGATACGCCTGCTTCCTCTTCACTTTCACGCAAAGCGACTTCTTCAGGTTGTTCCCCCTCTTCTACCATCCCGGCGATCAATTCTAATAACCAAGGGGAACGAGCTGATTCAGGTTGATATGCACCAATACGTACTTGCTCAACTAAAACCACTGCATCTTCTTCCGGATCGTAAGCAATCACTGCAGAAGCGGCACCTTTGACCAATAATTCACGCGTCACTACACCACTTTCGCCACCGGCAAAAAGCTTATGTTTAAACTGTACTTTCTTAAGTGTAAAAAAACCTTTATAAACAGTTTCTTCATTAAGAACTTCTATATCATGCTGACTAAACTGTTGAATTTCTGACATCATTACTCTCCTAGTATCGAGGTCGCATAATACTCCCATAAAAAAATAAAAAAAACTGAACCCTCTATTTTTTTGTCGAAACTTTGAAGCCGGTCACAAAAAAAGAAAACCTATGATGATTTCTTATTCATCATAGGTTTACATTAAAAATTTATTTAAATTAACAAACGCGGCTGGTAATTTCCCCATCAGCCACCTTAGTTTTAATCGTATCGCCTGTTTTGACTTGTTTCACACTCACAATGGCATGTCCTTTGGCATCTTCCGCGATGGAATATCCTCGAGCTAATACTTTTAATGGGCTTAATCCATCTAACTTGCCACACAATGTCGCCAATTTATTTTGACGCTCCGTGACTTGACGATTCGCCCCTAAATTTAACCGCACTTGTAACTGAGCTAAATATTGGGATTGTTTTTGCAATCGATAAGGCAACGGATTTTGTTTTAAGCGCGCTGAAAGTGCGGTTAATTTTTGCTGCGTTTTATCCATTTGACGCTGCATCGCTAACAAGAGACGATGATGTAATTGCTCCGTTTTGGCTTTTTGCATCAATAATTGATTTTGCGGATGTTGGTTTTGCAGGCGTAAACGTAACTGTTGTAAGCGCTGTTGTTGATGACTAAAAATACGATCCAACGCCATCTCCAAGCGCTGTTGCTTATAAGCTAACTGTTGAAGTAACTCCTGCTGATTACGACTCACTAACTCCGCCGCCGCAGAGGGTGTCGGCGCACGTAAATCAGCCACAAAATCGGCGATAGTGACATCCGTTTCGTGACCGACTGCACTGATAATGGGTAAATTAGAACGAAAAATCGCACGTGCCACTTCTTCTTCATTAAAGCACCAAAGATCTTCTAAAGAACCACCACCACGGCCGACAATCAATACATCCACTTCTTGACGTGCATTAGCGAGTTCAATCATTTGGACGATTTCAGCCGTTGCTTCTTTGCCTTGCACTGCCGTTGGATAAATCACCACTTTTAAACTGGGATCTCGGCGAGCCAAAATATGCAGAATATCTTGTAAAGCAGCGCCAGTCGAAGAGGTAACAATGCCCACTGCTTTAGCAAAGTCCGGTAAGCTTTTCTTCAAGTTTTGTGCAAACAACCCTTCAGCCGCCAATTTCATTTTTAGCGCTTCAAATTGCTGTTGCAACAATCCTTCGCCAGCAGGGTGCATGGATTCAATAATCAGCTGATAATCACCACGAGGCTCATATAAACTGACATTCGCCCGCACCAAGACCTGCATACCATTTTGCGGACGAAATCCCACCCGCAAATTTTTCATGCGGAACATCGCACCGCGAACTTGGGCATTTTCATCTTTCAGCGTTAAATACCAATGCCCTGACACAGGTTGAGTGAAATTAGAAATCTCCCCTGTAAGCCAAATCTGCGAAAAATTCCCTTCCAACATTTGACGGGCTGCGCTGTTAAGCTGGGAAACGGAGTAAATATTTTCAGACATTATTCAATCAACACCCAACCATCATCTAGCCAGTTACAAATCGAATCGAGCAATAATTCCATCGTGCTTTCAGGATCTTCTGTATCATTCACTAAATTATTTAAGAATGCCCAATCTAGCGCTTCACCATCGGAAAGACGTTTCAACACTTCCGCTTCAATAACATTCACTTCATCCAACCATTCGCCATTAGCATAAATGCGGAGCGGATTTTCGGTGTAAAGCAATTTGCAGTTATTGTCCTGCATTAATACACCTTGTTCCTCTTCTAAAATTGACCGCACTTCGTCAGGATCGGACATTTCATCGGATACTAACATTTCATAACGACGTGAGCTCACTGTACTAGCTACAGCTTGTTTGAACAAGACATCAAAGGCTTCTGACTCTGCCAATTTCGCTAAGAATTGTTTTTTCATTGCCTGAATATTTTCATCTGCCAACTTGCCCGTACTTTGCTCTGATTGCGTTAAGCGTAACGGTAATTGGAATTCGCTTAAATTCAATTCAGGATCTTGATGACAAAACGCTTTATTCACGTTATCGAGAATGTCCGATAAATTCGGGTAGCGCAAACCAAAAGAGAAGGTCAAACAATCATCTTCAGCCACACCATAATGCGACATGCGAGCTGGAATATAAAGAATATCTCCCGGGTTCATCACTTCATCAATCACCAATTCACCCATATCGTCAAAAATACGAATCGGCTGATTCGGTTTAAATTCAGTGGATGAATCACACCATTTACCTAACTGCCAACGGCGATGACCATAGCCTTGTACCAAGAACACATCATATTCATCGTAATGTTTACCAACGGAACCGCCTTTAGGTGCATAGGACACCATAATATCGTCACGTTGCCATTGTGGAATAAAGCCAAACTTATTCCAAAGCTGACCGAGTTCTGTACTCCATTGTTCTAGATTTTGGACGAGCACCGACCATTTCTCGGGTACATCTGCAAAATCTTCTTCAGATAACGGACTAAAAAACACTTTCCAATTATCATCTGAAAAGGTTTTTACCAAACGTGCGGTCACATCTTCGCCTTGTGCTAATTCGATAATATCCTCAGGCTCGAATTGTCCAACAATTTCAGGCAAACCATTACGAATAATCAATGGCTTTTTCTGCCAATAATCACGCAGGAAAATTTCAGGGGTAATGCCATCTAGCAGACAATATTGGTTGGAAAGTGCGGTCATTTTTTACTCCTTTTCCTGTTTTTCTTGTTGGGCTTTTTCTTGTGCGGCTTTGGCTTGCTCTGCTGCACGTTTACGACGAATTTCTTTCGGATCCGCTAACAATGGACGGTAAATTTCAATACGATCACCATCTTTTAACTGATCCGTTAATTTGGCTAGACGGGAATAAATCCCCACTTTATTTTCACGCAAATCGATCTCGGTAAATTGTTGTAAAATGTCTGATTGTAAAATAGCCGTTTGGATCATCGTACCTTCATCCACTTTGAAGGACTTCAAATAATAGCGATCCGGCAAGGCATAAGCGATTTCAATATTAATTTGTTTCATGTCTTATTCTGTCTTAATGAGTTTTCCGTTATTATAGCGGAAAAGTGCGGTCAATATTAACGATAAAATAGGAGCACATCATGAATTGGGTATTTTTTGCTATTGGTTCAGCCTTTTTCGCTGGACTTACCGCTATTTTAGGCAAATTAGGGGTTGAAGGCATTAACAGTAATCTCGCGACCTTTATCCGTACAATTGTGGTGTTACTCGTTACAGCAGGTATCATTAGCGCACGTAACGAATGGCAACTGCCACAACATATTGCTGCAAAACCACTCACCTTTTTAATTCTTTCCGGTGTTGCTACAGGTCTATCTTGGCTTTGTTATTATCGTGCGTTGCAAATGGCGCCCGCCTCTTGGGTTGCTCCCATTGATAAACTCAGTGTCGTGATTGCCATTATTTTAGGCGTAGTATTGTTAGGCGAACCTTTAAGTATGAAATTAGTTATGGGCAGTCTATTAATTCTCTCAGGTGTTTTAGTCTTAGCCTTATAGATTGAGAAATTAGCCCTTTTTCGCTACAATACGCCACTATTTTTATTTAAGCAGAAAACTATGTCTGAAATTAAACTCATCGTGGGGCTGGGAAACCCTGGCGATAAATATGCGGAAACCCGCCACAATGCAGGTGAATGGCTAATTGAGCGTTTGGCTCGTCGCTTTAATGTTTCGCTTAATGCAGAAAATAAATTCTTCGGTTACGTAGGAAAAACACTAATTAATGGCAAAGAAATCCGTTTTTTAGTGCCAACGACGTTTATGAATTTAAGCGGAAAAGCCGTAGGGGCACTTGCTAATTTTTATCGCATCAAACCAGAAGAAATTTTAGTGCTACACGATGAATTAGATTTACCGCCTGGCACCGTAAAATTAAAACAAGGTGGCGGGCATGGCGGACATAATGGTTTAAAAGATATCGTGGCACAGCTTGGTAACAGCAACAATTTCTATCGTTTACGCATTGGTATTGGTCATCCTGGACACCGTGATTTAGTTTCAGGTTTTGTGCTTAACAAACCTGCGCCTGCAGAAAGAGAAGCACTCGATAAAGCGTTAGACGAAGCCACCGATTGCATTGAATTGCTTTTCAAAGAAGGCATGGTGAAAGCCACCAATCGCTTAAACAGTTTTAAAATTTAACTCAAAGTTCGGTAAAAAATACCATAAATTTTAACCGCACTTACGCTCACAATAAGGAAAACATCATGGGATTTAAATGTGGTATCGTTGGTTTGCCAAACGTCGGTAAATCTACCCTTTTTAATGCATTAACCAAAGCCGGTATCGAAGCGGCAAACTATCCGTTCTGTACAATCGAACCCAATACTGGCGTGGTACCAATGCCAGATCCGCGTTTAGATGCGTTAGCGGAAATTGTTAAACCTGAACGTGTGTTGCCAACCACCATGGAGTTTGTGGATATCGCTGGTTTGGTTGCGGGTGCAAGTAAAGGTGAAGGCTTAGGGAATAAATTCTTAGCTAACATCCGTGAAACTGATGCAATTGGTCATGTTGTTCGTTGTTTTGAAAATGATGACATCGTGCACGTTGCGGGTAAAATCGATCCATTAAGCGATATCGAAACCATCAATACCGAATTAGCCCTTGCTGACTTAGACAGCTGCGAACGTGCAATCCAACGTTTACAAAAACGTGCTAAAGGCGGTGATAAAGACGCGAAATTTGAGCTGTCTGTGATGGAAAAAATCCTTCCTGTACTTTCTGAAGCAGGCATGATTCGTTCTGTTGAGTTAGATAAAGATGAATTATTGGCGATTAAAAGCTATAACTTCCTCACATTAAAACCAACCATGTACATTGCGAACGTAAATGAAGACGGTTTTGAAAATAACCCATATTTAGACAAAGTGCGTGAGTTTGCAGAAAAAGAAGGCTCTGTTGTGGTGCCTGTATGCGCGGCGATTGAAGCAGAAATTGCTGAGCTTGATGACGATGAAAAAATCGAATTCTTACAAGATCTTGGTATTGAAGAACCTGGCTTAAACCGTGTAATTCGTGCAGGTTATGCCTTATTAAATCTTCAAACCTACTTCACTGCGGGTGTGAAAGAAGTTCGCGCATGGACGGTTTCTGTTGGTGCAACCGCCCCTAAAGCAGCGGCTGTAATCCACACAGACTTTGAAAAAGGCTTCATCCGTGCAGAAGTGATTGCTTACGATGACTTCATCCAATTCAAAGGTGAAAACGGAGCAAAAGAAGCGGGTAAATGGCGCTTAGAAGGTAAAGACTACATCGTCCAAGATGGTGATGTTATGCACTTCCGCTTTAACGTATAAAAACACTTCAGACCGCATAACTATGCGGTCTTTTTGTATTTATAAAAGGAAAAAACAATGTCGGATAAATTAAATCAACTCATCGAATTGTTAAAACTAGAAAAAATTGATGATCTTATCTTTCGCGGTGCATGTGAAGACTTAGGTTTTCGCCAAGTGTTTGGTGGCCAAGTCGTGGCGCAATCTCTTTCTGCAGCGATGCAAGTTGCACCACCGGAGCGCGTACTCCATTCTTGCCATGCTTACTTTTTAGCACCTGGCGACAGTCAACACCCGATTATTTATGACGTAGAAACTTTACGTGAAGGACGCAACTTCTCTGCGTTACGCGTAAAAGCCATTCAACATAAAAATGTGATTTGTCATGTCACTGCTTCATTTCAAGT
>JABZOY010000007.1:0-34693 GCA_015255025.1 Haemophilus sp. | reverse complement strand
AAGTGGCGCGGTGGAACGTCCCATTTTAGGTATTTTACAAGCCCCTAATGATCCACAAAGTGCGGTAGATTTATGTGATTGCCCGCTTTATCCAAAACGCTTTGCTGAACTCTTTCCGATTCTAAAAGATTTTATTGGACGTGCAGGCTTAGTCCCTTATAACGTGGCTAAGCAAAAAGGTGAGCTGAAATATATTCTGCTTACAGAAAGCCAACATACAAAAAAATTGATGTTGCGTTTTGTATTGCGCTCAGAAACTAAATTATCGTTAATTCAACGTGAATTTGCAGGCTTATTGGAAAAATTACCACAACTTGAAGTGGTGAGCGTGAATATCCAACCTCAACATGCGGCGATCTTAGAAGGTGAGAAAGAAATCTTTTTGACTGACCAACATACTTTATCAGAAAGTTTTAACGGTATTCCGTTGTTTATTCGCCCTCAAGGTTTCTTCCAAACGAATCCACTTGTCGCACAAGGGTTATATGCAACGGCACAAGATTGGGTGCAAGATTTGCCCATTACTAAACTTTGGGATCTCTTTTGTGGCGTTGGAGGTTTTGGACTTCATTGCGCTAAAGCTTTACAGGATAAACATCAACAAGAAGTGGAATTGACCGGGATTGAAATTTCCCCATCTGCTATTCAAGCGGCGACGCAATCCGCTCAGGTGTTAGGGCTAAACAACGTTAAATTTCAATCTTTGGATGCGGCTAATTTTGCTTTAACACAAGATGCAAATAAACCGGATTTGGTGATCGTCAATCCACCTCGTCGAGGTATCGGAAAGGAACTCTCTAAGTTTCTCAATGAAATGCAACCGCACTTTATTCTTTATTCCAGCTGTAACGCGATTTCCATGGGAAAAGATTTGCAGTATCTAACCAATTATAAACTTACTCAAATTCAATTATTTGATATGTTCCCGCATACAGCGCATTATGAAGCACTGATATTATTAAAACGCAATGGTTAACAAAAAAAGCTAACAGAAATATTAGCTTTTTTATTTAGAAATTTAACCGCACTTTTATTTTGCTATAAATCAACGCCATTAAGAAGAATGCAGCCTGCAATAAAATAATACAAGCACCAGTAGAGGCATCAAAATGATAGCTAAGTAGTACGCCTAATAGACTTGCAGTTACGGCGCTGATGATTGCGATAACGAGCATTTTATCGAAGCGATTCGTCAGTGTGAGAGCAGTGATGCCTGGTGCAATTAGCATCGCTACAACCAAAATAACCCCAACGACTTGCATCGTACTCACAATAGTGAGCGCGAGTAATGTGAGCAAGCCATAATGCAATAATTTAGGCGAGAGACCCGCAACACGAGCATGGCTAGGATCAAAGCAATAAAGTAGAAAATCGCGACGTTTTAATCCAAGTAAAATAAAAATGATCAAGGCGATAATAGCCGTTTGAATCAACTCTTGTCGGCTTACACCCAATACATTACCGAATAAGATATGTGTAAGATGTTGTGATGTTTGGATTTTAGTGAACAGCACCAACCCAATGGCAAACATCCCCGAAAATACAATCCCCATCGCGGTATCTTCTTTGATTCTGCTGTTCTCTTTTAAATAACCTACACCTAAGGCACAGGCAATACCTGAGACAAAGGCTCCAATGACTAATGGAATACCAGCTAAAAAAGCTAAAACAATACCAGGTAGGACGGCATGGGAAATGGCATCACCCATTAATGACCATCCTTTCAATACTAAATAGCAAGAGAGTAGCGCACAGATAACAGCAACCACTAATGCGGTGAGTAGCGCATTTTGCATGAAGGCAAATTGAAATGGCTCAACGAAAATAGCGAATATTTCACTCATGGGCCACCGCCTTGCGTCGTTTTTGACTCATTAATCCGTATTTAGGCGAGAATAGAAAAGCCAATAAAAATAACAAGGTTTGTAATGTTACGATGACACCACCTGTTGTGCCATCCAGATAATAGCTTAAATAGACACCGACGAAACCAGTGATTGCGCCTAATGTTACGGCAATTTTGATAAGAGTTTTGAACTTGTCAGTAAGTAAATAGGCGGTTGCGCCTGGTGTGATTACCATCGCAATCACTAAAATCGCCCCGACAGTTTGCAATGCGGCAACAACACAAGCACTCAAGAGTGTAAAAAAGAGAACTTTGTAAAACAGTGGTGAAAGTCCAACTGTAATTGCTTGCGTTTCATCAAAGAAAATCAGTAATAGATCCTTCCAAAAAATAAGCAATAAGACCAAGCAAATCAACATAATGATGGCTACTTGATAAATATCTTCATCGGCAATCCCGAGGATATTACCGAGAATGATGTTTTGCACATTTATCGAGGTTGGATTCAAGGAAATAATCAGTAAACCTAAGGCAAAAAAGGTACTGAAAATAAAGCCGATAACAGCATCTTCTTTGAGTTTAGAAATGGATTTGATCCATAAAATGGAAAGTGCGGCCAAAATGCCGGCAAAAAAAGCACCTAAAGCATAGGGGAGTGAAAAGGCATAAGCTATCGCCACACCTGGAACCACGGAATGAGAAAGCGCATCACCAATTAATGACCAACCTTTCAACATTAAATAGGCAGAAAGAAAGGCACAAATGCCACCGACTGCGGTACTTATCCACATGGCTTTTTGCATATATTCATAGGAGAAAGGTTCCAGTAAATATTCAAGCATAGCTTATTCCTTGTCAGACGGAGGCAGACGACAAGATTTTACAGCCGTTGCTGGCGGATCATTTTTGGTTTCACCATAGAAGACAACTGGGCGTTCATCATCCGTAAGCACGGTGACTGCACGTTTATCTTCATCATTATGCAGATCTTCACCCAATAATTTGATGTGTCGTAATACACCACCAAAGACTTTTTCCAAATTATGCTGATTAAATGTATTTTCTGTTTTACCGGCAGCAATCACAGTACGGTTAATCATCACCACTTGATCACAGAAATCTGGTACAGAGCCTAAGTTGTGGGTAGAAACTAAAATTAAATGGCCTTCAGCACGTAATTGGCGAAGGAGTTCCACAATAGCATTTTCAGTTTTAACATCTACACCCGTAAAAGGCTCATCGAGTAAGATAATCTTACTTTGTTGTGCTAATGCACGAGCCAAAAATACGCGTTTTTTTTGCCCACCAGAAAGCTCGCCGATTTGCCGTTCAGCTAAATGCTCGATGTTTACTCGTTGCATCGCTTCGAGCACTTTTTGTTTGTCTTCAGCTTTTGGAATGCGTAGGAAATTCATGTAGCCGTAGCGTCCCATCATGACAACATCATAAACGGAGACTGGAAATTGCCAATCGACTTCTTCCGCTTGCGGCACATAGGCAACCAAATTTTGTTTCAATGCTCGATTAATTGGCAAACCACAAAGCGCAATATTGCCTTGCTGTGGCTTGATTAAGCCCATGATGCTTTTGAATAGCGTTGATTTTCCGCTCCCATTTACGCCGACAAGAGCACAGATGGTTCCTCCTTGTAATGCAAAGGCAACATCATAAATTGCAGTGTGCCCGTTGTTGTAACGCACAGTTACATCATTAACGGAAATCGAAGCGGAAAGTGCGGTCATTATTTTTCAAATCCTTTGACTATGGTGGATACAGTGACATTCAGTAAGTCAATATAAGTTGGTACAGGACCGTCAGCGGCAGAAAGAGAATCTACATAAAGCACGCCGCCGTACTTAGCACCGCTTTCTTTCGCTACCTGTTGAGCAGGTTTGGCTGACACGGTACTTTCACTAAATACCACTGGAATGTGATTTTTTTTCACTAAATCAATAAGTTTACGCACTTGTTGAGGCGTACCTTGTTGTTCAGCGTTAATTGGCCATAAATAGCCTTCTTTGAGATCGTAATCTTTCGCTAAATAACTAAAGGCACCTTCACTGGTCACTAACCAACGTTGGTCGGCAGGAATCAGTGAGAGTTTTTCACGTAAAGGTTTATCGAGCTGTTTGATTTTTTCTGCATACGCCGCTGCATTTTTTTGATAAGTATCAGCATTTTGCGGATCGTATTTAACTAATGCATTTTTGATATTTTCGACATAAATCAACGCATTAGATGGCGACATCCAAGCGTGTGGGTTAGGGGCATCTTTATAAGGACCTTCATAAATAGAAAGTGGCGTGATGCCTTCGGTTACCACAACGGCTGGTTTATCTTTGATATTTTGGAAGAAACGCTCAAACCAACGCTCTAAATTTAATCCGTTCCATAAAATTAAATCAGCAGATTGAGCTTTTACAATATCTTTAGGGGTCGGTTCATACTCGTGAATTTCTGCACCAGGTTTGGTGATAGATTCCACCGTCGCGGCATCGCCCGCAACATTTTGTGCGATATCCTGAATCACAGTAAATGTGGTCACCACTTTAAATTTCGCTTCGGCTTGTAAAGCTGCTAAACCTAGAGCGATAACAGATAGGCTTTTAAATAAATGCTTCATGAGATCTCCTTAAAAATAATGATCGATTAGCATTCTGCAGAATAATATCATTTTTTATAAAGTTTTCAAATGAAAATAATTATCAAATCGATAGGTGATTAAAATTAAAAAGCGGAAAATTTTGTGCAAAATTGACCGCTCTTTTTGAAATGATTAACCACCAACTTGTTGGATTAGGCGATCCATACCCGCTTCATCATAGCCTTCTTCATATTGGGCTTCATCAACGGTAAAGTTGTGCATGCTACGCCCTGCGATACAACCGTATTGTTCCAATTTTCCTTTAGTAAAGTTAGTACGAAACGCAGATGAATGGTTATTTAAACTGATCACCCCAATGGTAGCGCGATTACATGGATTTTTATTCACAAAGACTAAATTATAGCCAGATTCGCGAATATAACCCGTTTTATTAATTGCCGCATCAAACACTTCTTCACGCACTAATTTATTGGTGTTTTTAACAAAAACGCTACGTCCGCCAGCTTGAATGAAAGCGCTTGGCATATTCGATAGGTTTTTGATTTGTGCTTTGTTAAGAGAGTATTTAGCCAGTTTTACGAGATCCATCACACTTGAAATGTTGCTGTCAGATAAACCTGAGCTATCTGAAAAGCGGGTAGAGCGCATACCTAATTCTCTCGCTTTCTCATTCATTTTTTGGATAAATTGCAAACGGCTCATGCCTGCAGAGCGAGAAAGGGCGTGAGCAGCATAGTTGTCAGAATGGACAAGCATCGCTTTTAATAATTCATTACAAGAAATCGGCGTGTATTTTGGTAATTTTGTATGTGTGCCTTTAATGTAATCGTAATCGTCGTCAGTAATTGATGCAGTACAATTTGCGTTTCGATTATTTTCAAGAAACACATTTGCAGTCATTAACTTGGTGACGGATGCGATAGGTTGAACATGATTCGGTGAGCTACTTTCGAGCACGCGATCATGGGTGAAATCATACACGACATAAGATTGTGCCGTTGCCATTGCTGGCACTAAACACAATACAGAAAGCACTTTTTTTAACATATCTTTTAATATAGCCAACTTAGAGAATAAAACAAAGCTTGTATTCTATCAGTTTTTGTAAGGGTTTGGGATGTGTGAAAGAGAAAAAATTTAAAGTTTTTTAACCGCACTTTTTTCTTTTGTTTTTTTTGATTTTTGCGATAGCGATCGCAAAGAAGTGCGGTCAAAATTTTCTTTGTTTTTCAAATCTGCTAGCTTATCCGTCGGTAAATCTGTAAAATCTCGGCTCATTTTTAATATGCGAATTTTTTGTTGCTCAATTCTGAGTAACATCATCGCCGTAATGTGTAATAACGAGGCTTTATGTTAGAACAACCTCTTTCATCCGAAACGAATACAAAAAAGATTAACTTAATGGATTTAACGCGTCAGCAGATGCGTGAGTTTTTTGCTGAATTAGGCGAGAAACCATTTCGTGCGGATCAATTAGTGAAATGGATTTATCATTTTGGCGAAGATAACTTCGACAATATGACCAATATTAATAAAAAATTACGAGAAAAATTAAAAGCGGTCGCTGAAATTAAAGCGCCAGAAGTGGCGGTTGAGCAACGCTCTGCGGATGGTACTATTAAATGGGCGATGCAGGTAGGTGAACAGCAAGTTGAAACGGTCTATATTCCTGAATCGGATCGCGCAACACTTTGTGTTTCTTCTCAAGTAGGCTGTGCGTTAGCTTGTACTTTCTGTTCGACAGCACAGCAAGGCTTTAACCGTAATTTAACGGTGTCTGAAATTATCGGTCAGGTGTGGCGTGCATCAAAAATTATCGGTAATTTTGGTGTGACGGGTGTTCGTCCGATTACCAATGTGGTGATGATGGGCATGGGTGAACCTTTGTTAAATGTGGCCAATGTTGTACCCGCGATGGAAATTATGCTAGATGATTTCGCATATGGATTGTCTAAACGACGCGTGACGTTATCCACTTCAGGTGTCGTCCCTGCACTCGATATGTTACGCGAAAAGATTGATGTAGCATTAGCCATTTCACTTCACGCACCGAACGATGAATTGCGTGATGAAATTATGCCGATTAATAAAAAATATAACATCAAAATGTTGATGGATTCGGTGCATAGATACTTAGAAGTATCGAATGCTAACCATGGTAAAGTGACTATTGAATATGTGTTATTAGATCATGTGAATGATGGTACAGAGCATGCGCATCAATTAGCTCAAGTATTGAAAAATACGCCATGTAAAATCAACTTAATCCCATGGAACCCGTTCCCAGAAGCGCCTTATGGTAAAAGCTCAAATACCCGTGTTGATCGTTTCCAAAAAACCTTAATGGAATATGGCTTTACGGTGATTGTGCGCAAAACCCGTGGTGATGATATTGATGCTGCTTGTGGTCAGCTGGCGGGGGATGTGATCGACCGAACCAAACGTACAGCAATGAAACGTAAGTTTGGTGAAGGTATTGACGTAAAAGCTGTTAACTAAGCTAAATATAGCAATACTTGTAAAGGGAAAATGGCCAGGAGAAGAGTGATAAGATAGAGGAGTGATAAGATGAAATTAATCCCAATTAACATTCTAAGTGCGGTCATTTTTCCTTTTGTTTTTTCTGCTTGCGTTTCTCAGTCTTCTGTTGATTTTAATAAACAACAAGCAGCAAAAGCCCGAGTTGAATTGGCATTAGGCTATCTGCAACAAGAGGATTTTGTTCAAGCAAAACTGAATTTAGATAAAGCCTTTGAACATGATGACCACTATTATCTTGTGCACTCGGCACTTGCGCATTTTTATCAATTACAAGGCGATACGGAAAAAGCGAAGCAAGCTTATTTACAGGCGATTAAGTTAGATGATAAGCAAGGCGATGTGTATAACAACTTTGGTGCATTTCTATGTGGGCAAGGTGAGTTTGAACAAGCTTATTCACAATTTAATGCGGCACTTGCAGCACCAAATTATTATCATCAAGCCGATACTTACGAAAACATGGCACTTTGTGCTTTTGCTGGAAAACAAATCGATGTTTATCAACAAGCGTTGGATAAATTACGCCAAGTTGATCCTTCTAGAGCGGAAAAGCTCCGCACGCTCAAATAATCATTGCCAAAAGCCCCTTTCGACTTTAAAATTTGGTATTTAGTTTTTTATTTCTATTTCTCTATTTTTATACCTATGAATACAATCGTCGAACAAACTGAAACAACTGAAATCTCCTTTGGGGATAAACTTCGCCAAACACGCGAAGCACTAAACCTTTCTCTAGAAGATGTGGCAAAGGCTATTTCTTTACGTCCAAGCATTTTGGCAAAATTAGAAAATAATGAATTTGTCCAAAAAAATGTACCTTCAACCTTTTTGAGAGGTTACGTTCGCAGTTATGCGAAATTTTTACGTATTCCTGATGCTGAATGGACACATTTAACTTTTGGTGAAGCACATAAAAATGATTTAAGTAAAAATACACGTGCGACTCGTTCAGTTAACCAATATTCTTCTCACAGCCGTTGGGTAGGCACACTCACAACAATTATTTTACTCGCTGCTGTTGGAATGACTGGCTTATGGTGGTGGCAAAATTATCAAAAATCAAACGAAGAACGTGATAATTTAGTGCAAACCTACGTTGAAAAAGAAAAAACAGCAGAGGTACCAGTTACTCATTCGAATGAAATTCCAGTAACAGTAAATACTCAGCCTGCGGTGTCAAGCAATGAAACTACGTCTGTAGCGGAAAAAACAAATAATGCTGCTGAACCCGCTGTTTCAACGACTCAAGAAAATCAAGCTCAACCAGTAAATGCAGAAGTTTCAACCGCTGCAACTTCAGCACCTACCGTTGAACAAGCCCAAGCACCTGTTGTGGAACAAACGTTACCTAACACTGAACCAACAACAGAGCAAACTGTGCCAGATACACAAAGTGCGGTTGAAACCCCCGCTATTTCTGAAGCACCAACCACAGCGAAAGGCGATCTCGTTATTGAGATCACAAAGAATTCAAGCTGGATTAGTGTTAAAGATCAAAACCGTAAAGTATTAGCGCAAAAAGAATATAAACAAGGTGAAACCTTAACCTTTAATGGTGACGAATACGCCTTGATTATTGGTGCGCCGGGTAACGTTCGTATTACTTATAAAGGCGAAGCGTATCCGCTTACCGTTGATGGCCGTGTGGCTAAATTTAAATTACCAAAACCTTAACGAATAATTTACGAAAGAATGTCAGCAGTAAAACCTACTATCAAGCGTCGTGAATCGACAAAAATTTATGTGGGCAATGTGCCAATCGGTGGTGATGCACCGATTGCCGTACAATCCATGACAAATACTCGCACAACTGATGTTGAGGCGACCGTTGCACAGATTAAATCGTTGGAACGTGTCGGCGCAGATATCGTGCGTGTTTCTGTACCTACCATGGATGCCGCCGAAGCGTTTAAAATCATTAAACAGCAAGTGAATGTACCATTAGTGGCGGATATTCATTTTGACTATCGCATTGCGTTAAAAGTGGCTGAATATGGGGTGGATTGCTTACGTATTAATCCAGGCAATATCGGTCGTGAAGATCGTATTCGAGCAGTAGTTGATTGCGCACGCGATAAAAATATCCCTATCCGTATTGGTGTTAATGCAGGCTCATTAGAAAAAGATATCCAAGAGAAATTTGGCGAGCCAACACCAGAAGCCTTATTAGAATCAGCATTACGCCATGTTGAAATTTTAGATCGTTTAAACTTCGATCAATTTAAAGTGAGCGTAAAAGCATCTGATGTCTTCCTTGCGGTGGAATCTTACCGTTTACTTGCTAAAGCCATTAAACAACCATTGCATTTAGGTATTACGGAGGCGGGCGGCGCACGTGCGGGTGCGGTGAAATCTGCAATTGGTTTAGGTATGCTGTTGGCGGAAGGTATTGGTGATACCTTGCGTGTCTCTTTAGCCGCTGATCCTGTAGAAGAAATCAAAGTTGGTTTTGATATTTTGAAATCATTACGTATTCGTTCTCGCGGGATAAACTTTATTGCTTGCCCAACTTGCTCTCGTCAAGAGTTTGATGTGATCGGCACGGTGAATGCACTGGAACAACGTTTAGAAGATATTATCACCCCAATGGATGTGTCTATTATTGGTTGTGTGGTAAATGGCCCAGGTGAAGCATTAGTGTCTGACCTTGGCGTGACCGGTGGTAATAAGAAAAGTGGTTATTATTTAGATGGTGAGCGTCAAAAAGAACGTTTTGATAACGACGCGATTATTGACCAATTAGAAGCAAAAATTCGTGCCAAAGTTGCACAACAAGATCCAAAAAATCGAATTATTTAAGGAAAACTCGTGGCAAAAAATATTCAAGCAATTCGTGGGATGAATGACTGTTCCCCAACTGAATCTCCACTTTGGCAATGGATTGAAGGGCAGATTCGCCAAATTTTAAGCAGCTACGGCTATTCAGAAGTGCGTATGCCAATCGTGGAAAGTACGCCATTATTTGCTCGTGCAATTGGTGAAGTCACAGATGTTGTCTCAAAAGAAATGTACACATTCTGGGATAATGATGAACAATTAACACTTCGTCCAGAAGGTACGGCAGGATGCGTGCGTGCTGCGATTGAACACGGTTGGATTTACAACAATGAACAACGTTTATGGTATATGGGACCAATGTTCCGCCATGAACGTCCACAAAAAGGTCGTTACCGCCAATTCCACCAAGCAGGTGTCGAAGTATTTTGTATCGCAACCCCTGAAATTGATGCTGAGCTAATTATTTTAACGGCTCGTTTGTGGAAAGCCTTAGGTATTGATCAACATGTTTCTCTTCAATTAAATTCGATTGGTTCATTAGAAGCACGTGCAAACTATCGCTCTGCATTAGTGGCCTTCTTAGAAAATCACCAAGATTTAATGAGCGAAGAAGAGAAAGAACGTCTTGTAAAAAATCCATTACGTATTTTGGATACTAAAAATCAAGCATTACAAGATGTATTGGACGGTGCGCCAAAATTATTGGATTATTTAGATGATGAAAGTCGCGAGCATTTTGCGCAGTTATGCGGTCTATTAGATGCGGTGGGTATTCAATATGAAATTAATCCAAAATTGGTACGTGGTTTAGACTATTATAATAAAACCGTATTTGAATGGGTGACATCAGCATTAGGTGCGCAAGGTACTGTATGTGGTGGCGGACGTTATGACGGCTTAGTTGAGCAACTTGGTGGTCACGCAACCAGCGGTGTCGGTTTCGCAATGGGCTTAGAGCGTTTAGTGTTACTCGTTCAAGAAGTGAATAAATCGATTCCGGTAAAAAGTGCGGTAGATATTTACGTTGTTTATCAAGGTGAAGGTACAACGTTAGCCGCATTCCAACTAGCGGAAAAACTTCGCTCAGAATTACCGCACTTAAGTACAATGTTGCATTGCAGCGGTGGTAACTTTAAAAAACAATTTAAACGCGCAGATAAGTCTGGTGCGACTCTAGCTCTAGTGCTTGGCGAAAGTGAAGTGCAAAATAATCAAGTTGTGGTAAAACACTTACTTGGCGCAGCAGAGCAGCAAACCATTGATGTGGCTAATTTGATTGAACACGTGAAAGCCCAATTTTAATTTTAGAAGGATAGGAAAATGGCATATACCATTGAAGAAGAACAAGAACTGAACCAGTTAAAAGAATGGTGGAAAGACAATGGCAAAACCATTATTGCCGCTTTTATTCTTGGTGTAGGCGGGATGTTGGGCTGGCGTTATTGGCAGTCTTATCAAGCCAATCAAATCATGCAAGCGTCTGCTGAATATGATGCGTTAGTTTATACTGCAAACAAAGATGCCGCCGCACAACAAGCTAAAGTAGCTGAATTTGTGAAAGCGCATGATAAAACCAGCTATGCGGTATTTAGCTTATTAGATGAAGCAAAAGGTTTTGTTGCAAAACAAGATTACGCCTCTGCTGAAAATAGCTTAAAACAAGCGATTGCTCAATCACAAGATGATATCTTAACGTCTCTTGCTGCGCTTCGTTTGTCTGCTGTGCAATTCCAACAAGGTCAATTTGATGCAGCACTAGCAAGTCTAAATCAAGTGAAAAGCCAAGGCTTTAGTGCGCGTAAAGATCTTTTAGCGGGCGATATTCAAGTCGCAAAAGGCGATGTGAATGGTGCTAAAGCAAGCTTTGAGAATGCACAAAAAAGCGGTAACCCGTTAGAAAAACAAATGGCGCAGATGAAATTAAATAATCTGTAATATTTTAATTAGCCCGAATTGCTCGGGCTTTTTTATTGGATTTTTGATCTTATGATTCAGAAACCTATTGTGCCGCCACCCGTTATTTTTATTGGCTGTGCACTTATCATGGCATATTTGCCTAATCCTTATCCATTCGAAATCAATGTATTAGCAGTTTATTTGATTATATCGGTTTCTTCTGCCATCGCTTTTTTCAGCCTTTGGCAATTCTATAAAAGTAAAGCAAATATCAATCCAATTCACTTAGAAAAAAGTAATGTGTTTGTGGTAAATGGTATTTATCGCTTTAGCCGTAACCCAATGTATTTAAGTTTAGCGGGCTTGCTAGTGGCATGGGCAGTTTATTTGCAAAGTGCGGTCAGTTTTCTAGGTGTTTTTCTTTTTGTTTATCTCATCACACAATGGCAAATTAAACCTGAAGAATATTGGCTAGAGAAGAAGTTTGGTGAGTCTTATTTAGCTTATAAGAAAAAAGTCAGACGTTGGATTTAACCAATAAAAAAATCGCCTAAAAAAAGGCGATTTTTTACATTTTAAAAAGCGATTATTTAGCTGAACATCCGCAGTTTGCTAATTTTTTAGCTAAACGCTCTGCCACGAAATCCCAGTTCACTACGTTCCAGAATTCTTTGATGTAGTCTGGACGACGGTTTTGGAATTTCAAGTA
Source organism: Haemophilus sp. (assembly GCA_015255025.1). Lineage (GTDB taxonomy): Bacteria > Pseudomonadota > Gammaproteobacteria > Enterobacterales > Pasteurellaceae > Haemophilus_D. Next base: position 22,318 of record JABZOY010000007.1, on the reverse strand, counting down.
GTAAGCGTGTTCCCAAACATCTAAACCTAAAAGTGGGAAACCTTCACAACCTGCGATTTCTTTACCCATTAATGGAGAATCTTGGTTTGCGGTAGAAACAACAGATAATTTACCTTGGTTAATCACTAACCATGCCCAACCTGAACCGAAACGAGTCGCTGCTGCTTTTTCAAATTCAGCTTTGAAGTTTTCTACAGAACCGAAATCACGTTCGATAGCTGCTTTTAAATCACCCTGTAAAGAGGTGCCTTTTTTCAATGATTTCCAGAATAAGCTGTGGTTTGCGTGACCGCCTGCGTTGTTACGTAATGCAGTACGTTTTTCAGCTGGGATTTTGTCTAATTGGCTGATTAATTGACCTGAGCACATTTCAGAAAATTCAGCAGGTAAAGTTTCTAACACCGCGTTTGCATTATTTACATAGGCTTGGTGGTGTTTAGTGTGGTGAATTTCCATTGTTTGTGCATCAAAATGTGGTTCTAACGCATCATAAGCGTAACCTAATTCAGGTAGAGTATAAGACATAATATGTTCCTTTTTTAAATGAAGTTAAGGTAATGTTTTTGATAAAACAACATCAAAAAGTAGTTAAATGGTAGCAGAAAATTTGATTTAGATCAGTAAATCTTTTAATTATTTGATTATCCGATGAATAGACTAGAAAAGCTTAATTTGTTTTAAATCAATAAACACACCGATCTACTTCTAAATAGTTATACCTTTTAGCCCTTAAAATCTCGTCAAAATTTCCCCTTGTGGTAGAATACCCGCTGATTTTTCACAAGATTTTATTTTTAAGGCTGAGACTATGTTTCCTGCTCATCAACTTCAATTAGAACAATTAGCGTGTCAACGTGGCGATCGCATATTGTTCACTGATCTTTCACTGCAATTTCAAAGCGGTGATTTCGTGCAAATTGAAGGGCACAATGGTATCGGCAAAACAAGTTTATTGCGCATTTTAGCTGGCCTTGCACAGCCTGTAGAAGGTAAAGTGCGGTGGAATTCAGACGAGATTACAAAACAACGCGAAGAATACCATCATCAGCTACTTTATCTCGGCCACCATTCTGGTGTGAAACCTGAATTAACGGCATGGGAAAATTTAAAATTTTATCAGCAGATTAGTCAAAGTCAGCAAGGCACAGATATTTTATGGGATGTGTTGGAAACTGTGGGCTTACTCGGTCGCGAAGATTTACCGGCAGCCCAACTTTCAGCAGGTCAGCAAAAGCGAATTGCTTTGGCGAGATTATGGATCTCTGAAGCGCCACTTTGGATTTTAGATGAACCTTTTACAGCAATAGACAAAAAAGGGGTTGAAGTTTTGACCGAGCTTTTTGAAAATCATACTAAAAAAGGTGGAATGGTCATTTTAACGAGTCACCAAGAAGTGCCAAGTACGTTATTGAAAAAAATCAATCTTGCTGATTATAAATATAACTCTTAGATTTTTATGATATTTTTACAGATTATAAAGCGTGAGCTGAAGATTGCGACCCGTAAACAAGCGGAAATATTGAACCCGCTTTGGTTCTTTTTAATCGTGATCACGCTGTTTCCATTGGTGATTGGGCCAGATCCTAAACTACTTTCTCGTATTGCACCAGGGGTTGCTTGGGTAGCGGCATTGCTTTCTGCGTTATTGTCTTTTGAGCGTTTATTCCGAGATGATTTTATTGATGGTTCTTTAGAACAATTGATGCTTACGGCTCAACCTTTAGCGCTAACGGCACTCGCAAAAGTTGTTGCACACTGGCTATTAACTGGTTTGCCGTTGATTTTACTTTCACCTATTGCGGCTTTATTACTTTCGTTGGAAGTAAATATTTGGTGGGCGCTGGTGGTCACCTTGCTAGTGGGAACACCAATTTTAAGCTGCATTGGCGCGATTGGCGTGGCATTGACGGTAGGATTACGTAAAGGTGGCGTATTGCTGAGTTTACTTGTGGTACCATTATTTATTCCGGTTTTAATTTTTGCTTCAGCAATTTTAGATGCCGCCGCGTTAAATCTCCCTTATGGCGGACAGCTTGCTATTTTAGGTGCAATTTTGGCTGGCGCGATGACCTTATCGCCTTTCGCTATTGCAGCGGCACTACGAATTAGTTTAGATAATTAATCACTATTACGGTGAAAGTGCGGTCAGATTTTTAACTGTTTTTTATTTTTTGGAATTAAGGATCTTTTATGTGGAAGTGGTTACATCCTTACGCAAAACATGAAACCCAATATCATTTATGTGGCAAATTAAGCCCATTTTTTGGTGTGATTGCGGTTTTATTATTGGCTGTTGGCATCGTGTGGGGCTTAGCTTATGCACCGGCAGATTATCAGCAAGGCAATAGTTTCCGAATTATGTATGTGCATGTGCCGGCGGCGATTTGGTCAATGGGCGTGTATGGTTCGATGGCGATTGCAGCGATTATTGCGTTAGTTTGGCAGATTAAAGCCGCACACCTTTCGATGGTTGCCATGGCACCAATTGGTGCGATGTTTACCTTTATCGCGCTAGTCACAGGCGCAATTTGGGGTAAACCAATGTGGGGAACCTGGTGGGTGTGGGATGCACGTTTAACCGCAGAACTTATTCTTTTCTTCTTATATATCGGTGTATTAGCCCTTTATTCTGCATTTTCTGATCGTGCGGTGGGCGCAAAATCAGCGGGTATCTTGTGTATTGTTGGTGTGGTGAATTTACCAATCATTCACTTTTCCGTAGAGTGGTGGAATACTTTACATCAAGGGGCAAGTATCACGAAGTTTGAAAAACCGTCTATTGCAACGCCGATGTTAATTCCACTGATTTTATGTATTTTGGGATTTTTATTTTTATCCATTTGGTTTACGCTCGTGCGTTATCGCGTTGAATTGCTAAAAGAAGATAGCAAACGCCCATGGGTAAAAGAGTTAGCAAGTAAGCTAAAATAGTTTTTCATTTTTATTTTAGGGAGCGGAAAATGTTTTTCCAAAGTTGGAGTGATTTTATCAATATGGGAGGCTACGGTTTTTATGTGTGGCTTTCCTATGGCATTAGCCTCGTGGCAATGATCATTTTGGCGATACAAAGCGTCAAAGGACGTAAAGCAGTATTAAAAGAAGTGTTACGTGAGCAACAACGTGAAGCCCGTTTAAACCAAGCAAATAAAGGAAATACGCTATGAATCCAAGACGTAAATCAAGACTTTCGATCATCATCTTTGTGATTTTAGGTATTTCGATTGCGACAGGTTTGGTGCTTTATGCGCTTCGCCAAAATATTGATTTATTTTATACCCCTTCGGAAGTTGTAGAAGGGAAAGACGGAAATCCTGATCAAAAACCTGAAGTTGGGCAACGTATTCGTGTTGGTGGTATGGTGGTTGAAGGCTCTGTTAGTCGAGATCCGAAAAGTCTCAAAGTTCGCTTTGATGTGAATGATATTGGTCCATCAATTACAGTAGAGTACGAAGGTATTCTGCCGGATCTTTTCCGTGAAGGGCAAGGTATCGTCGCGCAAGGTGTACTAAAAGAACCAACATTATTAGAAGCGACAGAAGTGCTTGCTAAGCATGATGAAAACTATGTGCCGCCAGAATTAGGTGAGAAAATGCAGAAAATGCATAAACCAATGGGGGCAGAACTAAAAGGCGAGAGTGAAGCCGATCGTCGTTATAAAGAAACCCAGCAAAAATCGCAAGAAGGTCGCTAATGATTGCTGAATTAGGAAATTATGCGCTTGCTTTAAGCCTTGCCGTTTCATTCTTTTTAGCCATTCTCCCATTATGGGGGGCTGAAAAAGGTCATCCGCAACTTATGTCATTGGCTCGTCCAATGACTTATGGTTTATTTTTTACTTTAACCATTGCGTTTGCTGCATTGTTTTACCTCTTTGCTGTCAATGATTTTAGTGTGCAATATGTGGTGAATAACTCTAACAGTAGCTTACCGATTTATTATCGTTTATCTGCCGTTTGGGGTTCACATGAGGGCTCATTATTACTTTGGATTTGGTTATTAACACTTTGGGGTGCAGCTGTAGCCTTATTTAGCAAACACTTGCCACAAGAAGCAGTAGCTCGTGTATTAGGTATTATGGGGATTATTAGCATCGGCTTTTTACTCTTCGTATTATTTACCTCGAATCCATTTACCCGTACATTCCCTGATTTCCCAGTAGATGGCAGAGAACTCAACCCAATGTTGCAAGATGTGGGCTTAATTTTCCATCCTCCATTACTTTATATGGGATATGTTGGTTTTTCTGTTGCCTTTGCCTTTGCGATCGCCTCATTAATGACAGGTAAATTAGACTCCGCTTGGGCTAGATGGTCACGCCCTTGGACGATTGCAGCTTGGGTGTTTTTAACACTCGGGATCGTGCTTGGTTCTTGGTGGGCATATTATGAGCTCGGCTGGGGCGGCTGGTGGTTCTGGGACCCAGTAGAAAACTCCTCTTTAATGCCTTGGCTTGCAGGCACCGCATTAATCCACTCTTTAGCGGTGACTGAAAAACGTGGCTCTTTTAAAGCTTGGACTGTGCTTTTAGCAATCCTTGCTTTCTCACTTTGCTTATTGGGTACGTTCTTAGTTCGTTCCGGTATCTTAGTGTCAGTACACGCCTTTGCTTCAGATCCAACACGTGGTTTATATATTCTTGCCTATTTGGTTGTAGTGATTGGTGGCTCGTTAACCTTGTATGCTTACAAAGGCAACCAAATTCGATCACGTGATAATGCGGAACGTTATTCTCGTGAAACCTTATTATTATTAAATAACATCCTATTAATGACCGCACTTTGTGTGGTGTTCTTAGGAACGTTATTACCGTTAGTTCACAAACAATTAGGTTTGGGCTCTATTTCGATCGGTGCGCCATTCTTTGATCAAATGTTCTTGATTATTATGACCCCATTTGCCTTATTGCTGGGTATTGGACCGTTAGTCAAATGGCGTCGCGATCAGTTCTCTGAAATTCGTACACCGGTTGTTGTGAGTGTCATTGTGATGGCGATTGCAGGTTTTGCGTTACCGTATTTTCTCCAAAATAAACTCACCGTCAGTGCGGTGCTTGGTACTATGATGTCCGTCATTATTGTGTTACTGAGTCTCTACGAAATGAAACAACGGGCAACACACCGCGAATCTTTCTTTAAAGGTATCACTAAACTTTCTCGTTCCCATTGGGGGATGATTTTAGCTCACCTTGGTGTAGCGATGACCGTTTGGGGAATTGCCTTTAGCCAAAACTTCAGTGTAGAACGTGATGTGCGAATGGCTGTGGGTGATACGGTACAGATTGCTAACTATGACTTCAAATTTGCAGGCGTGAGTGATGCAAATGGTCCTAACTATATGGGCGGTAAAGCACAAATCGACATTTCAAAAGCGGGTAAACCTGAAGCAACATTATTTGCCGAAAAACGTTTTTATACCGTCAGTAAAATGCCAATGACGGAAGCAGCAATTAATTGGGGCTTTACTCGCGATCTTTATGTCGCTTTAGGTGAAAAAATAGATGATAACTCATGGGCATTACGTCTTTACTATAAACCATTTATCCGTTGGATTTGGATTGGCGGATTGTTTATGGTATTAGGTGGCTTGCTCTGTATGTTTGACCGTCGTTATCGTTTTAGTCGATTAGTTAAACAGTCTTAATTGTAATAAGGGGCGTATGCCCCTAGAAATAGATGTGAAATTGATAGTGTTATGAATAAAAAATTACTTATCCCACTTATTATTTTTTTTGCCGTGGCTGCAGCTTTTTTAGTTCAGTTAGGACGTAACGCACAAGGTGATGATCCAAAAGCGTTAGAATCTGCGCTTGTGGGTAAGCCTGTGCCACAGAAAACATTAACGGATTTATTGGAAAATAAAACCTACGGTAATGAAATTTTCCAACAAGGTAAACCGATTCTCTTAAATGTGTGGGCAACTTGGTGTCCAACTTGTTATGCAGAGCATCAATACTTGAATCAATTGGCTAAACAAGGCGTAACAATCATTGGTATCGACTATAAAGATGAATCATCAAAAGCTGTAAAATGGCTAAAAGATTTAGGCAATCCTTATAGTCTTGTGCTTAAAGATGAAAAAGGTTCTTTTGCATTAGATTTGGGTGTTTATGGCGCACCGGAAACATTTATCGTTGATGGTAAAGGTGTGATTCATTATCGCTTAGCGGGTGATGTAAATGAACGCGTTTGGAATGAGACCTTAAAACCGATTTATGACAAACTCGCGGAGAAACCATAATGAAAAAATCATGGCTTTTTTTAACCGCACTTTTTGTGAGTATCTCAGCGACAGCCTCTATTGATGCATTGAATTTTGCCTCACCGGAGCAAGAAAAGGACTATCATCAATTAACACAAGAATTGCGTTGTCCTCAATGTCAAAATAACAATATTGCCGATTCGAATGCAACTATTGCTGTAGATATGCGTGGCAAAGTGTTTGAATTATTGCAAGAAGGCAAAAAACGAAGTGAAGTTGTCGATTATATGATTCAACGTTATGGAAATTTTGTGACTTATGATCCACCAATGACGACGTCAACAATCGTATTATGGATTGCCCCAATTTTATTAGTGTTGATTGGCATTCTATTTGTATTTAAACGTAAATCGAAAAGCCCAAGTGCGGTCAATTCTGACGCGATTTTAGATGATGAAGAGAATGCACGTTTATCGGCTTTACTCAAAGAAAAGGATAAATAATGAATTTTGCATTAAGTATTATTGTGCTCACTTTAGTGGTGGCATTGATTTGTTTTTATCCATTGTTGCGTTCAGTTAAAGCGAAAGAAGATAAAAAGCGTGATGAGTTAAATAAAGCCCTGTATTTTTCTCGCTTAAAAGAGATAGATCAAGACAATCAGCAAGGCTTAGTCGAGAACGTTGAACAACTTAAACAAGAGCTACAAAAAACGCTATTGGAAGATATTCCTCAACAAGAAACACAAACGATCGATAAAAGTGCCAAAAATTACGGTAAGTTGTGGTTTGTTTCTGGTTTATTAGGTTTGGCCATTATTGCTGGCGGGGCTTATTTCCCTTTGGGATCTTGGAAAGCCGAAGATATGATGGAAAAAACATTGGCAAAATTACCTTATTTCTTTGAACGAATCAAAGAAGAAGACACAAACCCAATGACGGATGCAGAAATGCAGCAATTTTCGACCGCACTTCGTTTAGATTTACAAAAAACACCAAAGGATGCTAAAAAATGGTGGTTGTTAGGTCAGGTAGGGATGAATTTAGGTAATGGAAAATTAGCCTTTGATAGTTACCAACAAGCGAATAAACTTGAGCCGGATAATTTAGATTATAAGCTTTCTTATGCGCGTATGTTAATGTCTTCTGAAGATCAAACGGATAAACTGAAAGGTAATCAGCTTTTACGTGAGATTATTCGTCAAGATCATTCTAATCCTGAAGCATTAAGTTTACTGGCTTTCAGTTATTTTGAAGGTGAGGATTATAAAATGGCAGCAGTAACCTGGGCAATGATGTTACGTTTATTAGAACCAGATGATCCTCGAGTGCCAATGCTTGAGAAGAGTATTCGTGCGGCACGTGATGCCCTTGCTTTACAGGAAGAAGAAAAAGCAAAAAGCGTCACACCGGAGAAATAATGAAACCTCAATTATTAGGTTTTCACCATATTGCGATTATTGCTTCGAACTATGCACGTTCGAAGCATTTTTATATGGAGATTTTAGGGGCAAAACAGCTAAATGAAACTTATCGGGCAGAACGAGATAGTTATAAATTAGATTTAAGTTTTCCTGATGGGAGTCAAATAGAGCTATTTTCTTTCCCAAATCCGCCTCAAAGAGTCACCAACCCTGAAGCCTGCGGTTTACGGCATTTGGCATTTAAAGTCGATAACATTGATGAATATGTTGCTTATCTTCTGGAAAACAGTATTAATTGTGAACCAATTAGAGTTGATGAATTAACTGGAATGAAGTACACTTTCTTCCGAGACCCAGATTATTTACCTATTGAGTTATATGAAAATAATTATTAACGTAGAAAATCAAATTATTATGAGTCATATTAAGAAAAAAATTGGGATTTACTCTTTTTGTATTTTAGCAGCGTCAGTTGTTTCAGCCGAAGGTAGTAGTGTTGTATATGCAACAAAGGTAAAAACGCCTGAAAATAATCTTTCAGTTAATGTTTCTGAAAGTAATATTTCTGAAACAGTGAAATATATTGATGGAAAAGGACAGAGAAGTTTAGATCCTAAATCTGAAAAAGATATGGAAGAGCTGGCCAATAGCGTTGAATTTGAAGTATATAAATTTAACGAAACGGCGGCATCAAAAACAACGTTTCTTTCACCCGCAGGGATTTGTAGTGGCTTTAAAAGTGATGATGGCGTAGATGTTACTAACACCAGTAATTATTACATTAAACCTAATGATGCCAGCGAATATTATGGCAGTGTGTTAGGTGCAACGATTTATAAAAAAGGCGAGACAAAACATTCACAGTATGTGCCTGTTTATGCAATCAGAAATGCGAATGTAGCAAAATACATTGAGCAAAATGAGGACCCGAACATTAGAAAAAAAGCCAATGCTCGGATTAAAGAAGGCAGAGAAACACTTAATAAAGTAGTTTGTGATAAAAGGTAGCGTTATGAAAAAATTAATTTCTATTGCAGCTCTATCTGTTTTAACAGCTTGTACAGCTCCCCAAGAGGCATCAACTATTGGAAATGGGGCTGCAGCGTACGATATGAATACCGTGCAGGATTATAATGCTCGAGTAACAAGTGGTAATACGGTAAGCGCTCAAGAAAAAGCGAAAGTTGCACAAAGAGACAGTATTCCAAATGAAATGAATGCGAGTGATCATCGCTCTAAACAGAGAGGGTATTCTCGTGTACCTGTTGCGATAATGCCGAGTGTCGGTGTTGGCTATTGTCGTCACTGTTGGTAATTAAATTGATACAAAATAACCGCGCTTGAAAAAGTGCGGTTATTTTTTTGCTTGTTTATAAGCCTAAAATTGATTTCACAAAAGGAATCGTCAGATTTCGTTTGGCTTGTAGTGAGGCTTCATCGAGTTTTACTAATGCTTCTTTTAGTGTTGTCATATCACGATCTAAACGCGTGAATATAAAATTGGCAGTATCATCTGAAAGTATGATACCTCGTTGATGGGCATTCTGTTTCAATACCGCAAATTTTTGTTCATCGCTGAGTGGAATCAATTGATAACTTTCTCCCCATTTTAAGCGAGAAGCAAGATCCGGTAATTTAACGGGGAGGGCAGTTGGAGATTGATCGGCACTGACAACTAATAAGGTTTTACCATTAGCCTTAATGCGATTAAAAAGATCAAATAAGGCAATTTCCCATTCTGAATTTCCAATAATTGTTTGCAAATCGTCTAAGCAAACCAGTTCTTGTTGTTCTAAATTCTCAAAAACCGCCGTGGAAAAATATTGTGATTTGCTCAACGGGACATAAATGGCGCTCTGTTGTTGCTGAATATATTCATTACAGAGTGCGCGCAAAAGATGGGTTTTCCCAACGCTTTGGCGGCCCCAAAGGTAGAAGAATTGTTGTTGTAAATCAGTCATGTTTTGACGTAAAGAATTAAGCAATAATGCATTATTATCGCTATAAAAATTCTCAAGCGTTTCATCATCAATTTGATGAATAGGTAAAGAAAGTTGCTGATTCACGGATTAACGAGTTGATTTAAAATAAAAAAGAAAGGGCTAAACTTTCATTTAACCCTTTTGTTTGGGAAGTTTTATTCTACTTCATTTTTTGCTTTTGGCAAAATCAAGTTCAGTACAATCGCGACGATAGCACAAAGGCTAATCCCTTTCAGGGAAACAACATCGCCGACGTTGACAAACATATTCCCGATCCCGAAAGTCATCACCACAGAAATAATGCAAAGGTTACGAGGTTCAGTCACATCCACTTTACCTTTAATTAAGGTGCTCATCCCGACAACGGCAATTGAACCGAATACCAACATCATAATCCCGCCCATTACGATGGTCGGGATAGTAGAAAGGAATGCACCTACTTTACCACAGAAGGAAATTGCAATTGCCCATACCGCAGCCCAAGTCATAATATTTGGATTAAAGTTGCGAGTTAGCATTACAGCACCCGTTACTTCAGCATAAGTGGTATTTGGTGGACCACCTACTAATGACGCTGCAGCCGTTGCAACACCATCGCCTAATAGGGTGCGGTGTAAGCCTGGTTTTTTAAGGAAATCTTTACCTGTTACAGAACTGATTGCCATAATACCGCCAACGTGTTCAACGGCTGGTGCGATAGCAATGGGTAGCATATAAAGAATGGCTTCTAAATTAAATTCTGGTTTAGTTAATTGAGGTAATTCAAACCATTTTGCATCTAAAACAGGTTGGAAGTTAATTAATCCTAGGAATAAACAAACCACATAGCCAGCAACGATACCAAACATAATTGGAATCAGTTTCATCATACCTTTAGCAAATACCGCAACAGAAAGGGTAGTGACTAAGGTAATCATCGAAACCAATACCGAATGCTCATAGCTATATGCGCTGTTTTTTCCTAATGCCATATCCACAGCAACAGGAGCAAGTCCCATACCAATAATGATAATTACGGGACCGACAACAACAGGCGGGAAGATACGCTCAAGCGCAGCACTACCACGTAATTTTACTAAGGCTGATAGTGCGAAATAGACTAAACCTGCACAAGCAAGTCCGCCCATTGTGGTTGGAATGCCCCAAGTTTGTACGCCATATTGAATAGGCGCAATAAAGGCAAAAGAGGAGGCCAAGAAAATAGGGACTTGTTTACCAGTACAAAGTTGGAAAAGTAGTGTACCGATACCGGCGGTAAGAAGGGCTGTATTAGAATTTAATCCAGTGATTAAAGGAACTAATACTAAGGCGCCAAAGGCCACAAATAACATTTGTAAACCGACAAACGCTTGTTTGCCCATGCTTTGCACCTCAACAGGTGCGGTTGTAGTTTGATTACTCATTTAGTTTCAACTCTCGGTTTGAATTAACTGAAAGTGCGGTCGGTTTTAATGCTTTTTTAGCTTTTGTGTTTTCACGCACGGAAAAAAGACGGCTATAAATGCCGTCTTATTAAAAGGGAATTATTTCGTCCCAAAAATCTTATCGCCAGCATCACCCAAGCCAGGGATGATGTAGCCTTGTTCATTTAAGTGATCATCAATCGATGCGCAATAAAGTTCGATATCTGGATGTGCTTTTTCTAATGCTTTGATCCCTTCTGGTGCTGCTACTAAAACTAATACTTTGATATGTTGGCAACCTTTTGCTTTTAATAGATCAATTGTAGAGATCATTGAACCACCGGTTGCGAGCATTGGATCCACAACGATAGCTAAACGTTCTTCTAAATCGCTCGCGAGTTTTTGGAAATAAGGAACGGGTTCAAGGGTTTCTTCATTACGATAAATCCCAACCACACTGATACGAGCACTTGGAACATGTTCTAATACACCATCCATCATGCCTAGGCCAGCACGTAAAATTGGTACAACAGTAACTTTTTTACCTTTGATACGTTCGATTTCAACTGGGCCATTCCAACCTTCGATAATCACTTTTTCTGTTTCAAGATCGGCTGTGGCTTCATAGGTAAGTAAGCTACCCACTTCAGTTGCAAGCTCACGGAATTTTTTGGTATCAATATCAGCTTCGCGCATCACGCCTAATTTATGTTTAACAAGCGGATGTTTAACTTCAACGAGTTTCATCTTTTTTCTCCCTTTTAAAAAACAAATCGGAGAATTCTATATCAGAAATATTGAATTTCCTAGTGTTTTTATTATGACAGTTCGGTATAAAAACAATGATAAAATTGACCGCACTTTGCTATTAAATACATCCACCACAGCTCCCACAGCGCCAATCTTCCTTATTCACCGCTTTATAGAATGCTCGTATGGTTTCTTCTTCTAAAGGGATATTGTGCTCGATAAAAACATCAGAAAGCCAATCGATGTTTTCCACAATCCAATCATCTTCCATTAAGCCTTCTCGGTAAAGCTCATCTTCGGGATCTATAAAATTATAAATATTATTTGTTCCCATATCTTTATCACGGCGTTCAAGTGGCAGTACTACAGGTAAACCGAGATAAGTAATGTCCCAATGACCTAGACATAGCGTATTGCCCTTTGATGACCAACTCGCGTTGAATGGATTGTCACTCATGTTGAAATGTTATAAAAAAAGTTGAAAGTATGAAGGGTATAGATCTAAAGACAAATTTAATCATACTTAAAAGAAGGTAAATGGTTTGATGGAGATCAAAGTGCGGTCAGAAAATTTAACGGATTTTTCACAAATAAAAAGCGGCCAGTTACTTAGCCGCTTTTGCACGATAATAAATTTAATTATGCTGCTTTTTTAGGTTTAAAGAATACCATCGTAAAGATTTGCCAGAAGAAAGCGAGAGCACCGAAGATGAAGACAACGTCGCCACCGAAACGAACCCAACGTAGGGTATCGAATAGAGGTTGTTGCATAAATTCTTCACTACGTGCATACCATAAGCCTTCAGAGATACTTGCATATCCTTGGATAATACCGATAGGTAATAAGCTTGATGCGATCATTAATACTAAACCGCCATTTAATAACCAGAAGCCCCATTTCATTAACTTATCGTTAAATGGTGTATCCGGACGTAAATAACGAGCGATTAAGAATACGAAACCTAATGCTAAGAAACCATACACACCGAATAATGCGGCGTGAGCATGAACGGCAGTCGTGTTCAAGCCTTGGATATAGTAAAGCGAAATTGGTGGATTGATTAAGAAACCAAATACGCCAGCACCTAACATATTCCAGAATGCGACGGCTACGAAGCAGTAAAGAGGCCATTTTAAGCGATCCATCCAAGGTGCTTTTTGTTTCATTGCCCAGTGTTCCCAAGCTTCATGACCTAATAACACTAATGGTACCACTTCAAGCGCAGAGAATGATGCCCCTACAGCAATAATTGGGGTAGTTGCACCTGCGAAGTATAAATGGTGGAAAGTACCTGGGATACCACCGATTAAGAACAATGCTGCTTCAGTAATGGTTGCCACAGTCGCAGTACGACGTGAAACTAAACCTAAACTTACGAAGATGAATGAAAGTGCCGCTACAGAGAATACTTCAAAGAAGCCTTCTACCCATAGATGAACTACCCACCAACGCCAGTATTCCATCACAGAAATGTGAGTGTGCTCGCCATAGAATAATGCTGGGCCATAGAATAAACCGATCGCAATTACTGAGGCGAAGAATAATGCCAATAAGTTTTTATCACCAGGTTGTTTGAATGCATTCACTGTACCGCGAAGCATTAAGACTAACCAGAATAAGATGCCTGCGAATTTCACTGCTTGCCAGAAACGACCTAAGTCAATGAATTCATAGCCTTGGTGACCGAACATGAAGCTCCATTCTTCTGGAAGAATATGCGCAATTGCTAAGTAGCTACCAGTGAATGAACCGACGACTAATACCACTAATGCCCAGTAGAGAACATCCACACCCAATTTTTGGAATTTCGGATCTTTACCGCCATTAATGATTGGTGCAAGGAATAAACCACCCGCTAAGAATGCCATTGCAATCCAGAATAAGGCTGCTTGAATATGCCATGTACGTACTAATGAATATGGGAAGTATTGAGAAATATCAATACCATAGAATTCCTGACCTTCAACTGTATAGTGTGCAACAACCGCACCTAATGTGACTTGCAAGAGGAAAAGTGCAAGCACAGTGAAGAGGTATTTACCTAATGAACGTTGAGAAGGGGTTAGTTGTAATTTTGTGAGCGGATCGAACTCAGGTGTTGGTGGTTCTTTTTCATCTTCACGTTTTTTGAATGACCAAATCCATACTACGAAACCAATACCTGCGATGAGGAATACCACACTCGCAATAGACCAAATGACGTTTTCTGGTGTTGGCACGTTATTAATTAACGGCTCGTGTGGCCAGTTGTTGGTGTAACTTGCGTGAGTATTTGGACGTTCAGCAGATGCAGTCCATGCGGTCCAGAAGAAGAATTTAGCTAAGTCTTTACGAGCTTGTAAATCAGGAAGAGTATTATCCTTCATCGCAAAGTGTTCACGAGTCACTTTGGTTGCAGGATCATCACCGTATAAAGAGATGTAGTATTGTGCTGTTTTTTCCATTGCCGCTAAACGGGTGTTTGAAAGCACAACGGTACCGTTTTCAACTTTGCTACCACGATATTCTTTGGTTAGACGCGCTTTTAATAACGTTTGTTGTTCATCATTTAAATCACCGAAGTTTTTACCAAATTCTTGATTCGCTGTAATATCCAACCAGTTAGTTAATTCACGGTGAAGCCAATCTGCCGTCCAGTCTGGTGCTTGGTATGCCCCATGACCCCAAACAGACCCCACTTGCATACCACCAGTGGTTTGCCAAGCGGTTTGACCATGTAAAATATCATCGTGAGTAATCACTTTTTCGCCAGATTCAGAAACATATTGTTGCGGAATCGGTGGTGCTTCACGATAAACTTCGAACCCATAGTAACCGAGGATGGAGAAGGCTCCAATCAATACGGCGACTAATAGGTACCAGAACTTTTTATACTGTCCCATTTTATCACTCCTAGATTATTAGAAAATACGATGCCTTGATGGTTAGTTATTCCGAGAATAGCCATCAAGAGCTAGATTTTACGCTAAGTAAAATACTTGAGCAATTATATCGACTATCGATTGATGAAAATATTACCTAAAACTGAGTAATTTAATCGGGTAATAGGAAATGCTGAATAAAAAGATAAAAAAATACGGTCAAAAACCTATTGATTTTTGACCGCACTTTATTTGAAGAGGGGATTAACGTTTAAACATACCGCCTAAACCGCCAAGGCCACCTAAGCCGCCTCCGCCCATTAAGCCTTGCATGCCGCGCATCATTTTCGCCATTCCGCCTTTGCGCATTTTTTTCATCATACGTTGCATTTCATCAAATTGTTTCAGCAACTTATTCACATCTTGCACTTGTGTGCCGGAACCTAATGCAATACGACGACGGCGAGAGCCTTTGATAATATCTGGATTAGCACGTTCTTTTAAGGTCATGGAATTAATGATGGCTTCCATTTTGATAAACATTTTGTCATCTACTTGATTTTTGACATGATCCGGTAAGTTTTTCACACCCGGTAATTTTTCAAGCATCGACATCATACCGCCCATTTTTTTCATTTCACGGAGCTGTTCACGGAAATCGTCTAAGGTGAAATCATCACCTTTCTTGAATTTATGCGCCATTTTTTCCGCTTTTTCGCGATCCACAGAACGTTCCAGATCTTCAATAAGGGAAAGCACATCACCCATGCCTAAAATACGCGACGCTACGCGATCAGGATGGAATGGCTCGAGAGCTTCTGTTTTTTCACCCACACCAAGGAATTTAATCGGTTTGCCGGTGATTTGACGAATAGATAAGGCTGCACCACCACGCGCATCACCATCCACTTTGGTTAAGATAACCCCCGTAAGTGGCAAGGCTTCATTGAAGGCTTTTGCTGTATTAGCCGCATCTTGACCGGTCATCGCATCAACGGTGAAGAGCGTTTCAATTGGATTTAATGTCGCGTGAACTTGCTTGATTTCATCCATCATCTCGCTATCAACGTGTAAGCGACCTGCCGTATCCACGATTAATACATCGTAAAATTTGAGTTTAGCATCAGCAAGTGCTGCTTTTGCAATCTCTACCGGTTTTTGTTTAACATCAGATGGGAAGAAATCCACGCCAACAGATTGTGCTAAGGTCTCAAGCTGTTTGATCGCCGCAGGACGATATACGTCAGTAGATACCACGAGCACTTTCTTTTTATGACGTTCGCGTAAGAATTTCGCTAATTTACCCACGCTGGTGGTTTTACCCGCACCTTGTAAACCCGCCATTAAAATAACTGCAGGTGGTTGTGTCGCCAGGTTTAAGCTTTCATTGGCTTCCCCCATGGCTTTTTCGAGTTCACGTTGAACGATTTTTAAGAACTCTTGGCCTGGTGTTAAGCTTTTATTGACTTCTTCGCCTAACGCGCTTTCTTTTACTTTGGCGATAAATTCACGTACGACAGGTAAAGCAACATCAGCTTCTAATAATGCCATGCGCACTTCGCGTAGCGTTTCTTTAATATTATCTTCAGTTAAACGACCTTTACCGCTAATGTTGCGTAGCGTTTTGGAAAGGCGATCCGATAAATTTTCAAACATTTTAAATCCTGTTTTTTCTTAAAAAATTGCCGTGATTATACCGAAATTTGGGCGTTTTTCATCATTTCAAATAAAATTATGGCGATCTAGAGAAAAGATCCGTTAAAATAAGAATAATTCCTAGTAAAGAGAACGCATTATGTGGTTTGCCCTTTTTTCGATTATTTTTTATATTCTTAGTCTATTGCTGATCGCTCCATTTTTGATGAACTCATCAGAAGGGAAGTTGAGTCAAAGCAAAACTCCATTTTTTTTGACCGCACTTGCTGCAATTATTCTGCATGTTGTCAGCACTTTCCCTTTGTTAGAGGATTTGGCCTCAGGGCAGAGTTTTACGCTAATGGAAATCGCTTCTTTAATGAGCGTAATTATTGCTGCCTTAGCGACGCTTTCAATGTTTCTGGTTTCCACGATGTGGTTTGTTTTACCTATCGTGTATGCGTTTTCGATCATTAGCTTGATCTTTGCGACATTCTTATCAAGCCATATCATTCAGATGCTTAATCAAAATACGTTGATGCTGTTCCATATCGGGTTGTCGCTGTTTACCTATGCAGTTTGTTTTATTGCAACGCTTTATGTGATTCAGTTAGTCTGGTTAGATCGCAATTTGAAAAAACGTAAAATTCAATTTTCGCCCGCAATTCCACCATTAATGGCGGTAGAACGTCATTTCTTCTGTTTATTTGCGATGGGAGAAGTTTTACTCACGCTGACTTTAATTTCAGGGACTTATCATGTATTACAAGCGGTGACTCTAGAAAATCTGCACAAAGCGATTTTCTCTTTCCTTGCTTGGATTAGTTTTGGAATTGCTTGTTTTGGTCATTGGCGATTAGGCTGGCGTGGAAAAAGGATGATTATTTACGCAATTTCAGGTATCATTCTGCTCACGATTGGCTATTTCGGTAGCCGTTTGATTTAATCGAAATCAAAGAACAGGTAAAAAGTGCGGTGAAAATAACCGCATTTTTTGTTGATTAACGAACAAAAGGATTTACCCTTGGACAGTATCCCCCTTAGTACTTTATTTATTACACTCATTATTTGTTTAGTTTTATCAGCCTATTTTTCCGGCTCAGAAACCGGCTTACTCTCTCTCAATAAATATCGCCTTCGTTTTATGGCGGAACAAGGTAATAAAGGTGCACAAAAAGCAGAAAAACTGCTCGAAAAGCCAGATACCTTGTTAAGTTTTATTCTGATCTTTAATAATCTTGTTAACATCAGTGCTTCAGCTATTGCAACCATGATTGGTATGCGTTTATATGGCGATGCAGGTGTGGCCATTGCAACAGGTTTATTAACCTTTGTGATGCTTGTTTTTTCTGAAATTTTCCCTAAAACCGTCGCGGCAATGCATCCTGAAAAGGTGGGATTATTTTCAAGTCATATCTTGGTCTTACTATTAAAAATATTTTATCCGCTAGTTTGGTTAATGAATATTTTCACGAAAACGTTAATGCGAATGGTGGGTTTAAAACCCGATATGCAAAAACAAGTGATTAGCCGTGAAGAACTCCGTAGTATTGTATCAGAAGCGGGAGAAGCCACACCCGATGAACAGCATCCACAAATGTTGCTCTCTATTTTAGATATGGAAACCGTGACGGTTGACGATATCATGGTGCCACGTAATGAAATTGCTGGGATTGATATTGATGACGATTGGAAAGCGATTATGCGCCAGCTTAATCATGCACCACACAACCGAATTGTGTTGTATAAAGGCAGCCTTGATGAGCAAGTATTAGGTATTTTGCGTGTGCGTGAAGCGTTTCGTTTGTTATTAGAAAAAAATGAATTTACTAAAGAAACCTTATTACGTGCCGTCGATGAAGTGTACTTCATTCCAGAAGGGACACCACTAAAAACACAATTAGCGAATTTCCGTACGAAAAAAGAACGTATCGGTTTAGTGGTGGATGAATATGGTGACATTAAAGGATTAGTCACGCTTGAAGATATTTTAGAAGAAATTGTGGGTGATTTTACAACCACTACTGCACCGACTATTGAACAAGAAGTCGTTCAGCAATCTGATGGTTCGATGATTATTGAAGGCTCGGCAAATCTTCGTGATTTGAATAAAATGTTTGGTTGGGAATTAGATACAGAAGATGCACGCACCTTTAATGGTTTGATTCTCGAGCATCTTGAAGATATTCCTGATGAAGGAACTGTTTGTGAAATCAATGGTTTAAGAATTACCATTTTAGAAGTCAGCGATAACATGATCAAGCAAGCAAAAGTGGAGAAGTTAGCCTCCTAAATATGGCTTTTTCTAACCGCTCTTTTTTTAAGAAGTACGTTATTTTTACAAAGGATTGAATATGACGGATGAGATTCGTTTAACACAATACAGCCACGGCGCAGGTTGAGGCTGTAAAATTTCTCCTAAGGTGTTAGGGACAATTTTACAGACTAAACTCGAAAAATTTGCTGACCCCAATTTATTAGTGGGAAATGAAACAGCGGATGACGCTGCGGTTTATGATCTTGGTAATGGTACTGCAATTATCAGTACCACGGATTTCTTCATGCCGATTGTGGACGATCCTTTTGATTTTGGTCGTATTGCCGCAACCAATGCCATTAGTGATATTTTCGCAATGGGTGGTAAGCCGATTATGGCAATTGCCATTTTAGGTTTCCCGATTAATAAATTGCAGGCGGAAGTGGCACAGAAAATTGTTGATGGTGGCCGTTTTGCTTGTCATCAAGCAGGGATTTCCCTTGCAGGAGGACACTCGATTGATGCACCAGAACCTATTTTTGGTTTAGCGGTAACAGGCGTTATAGCAATGGATCGTGTAAAACGTAATGCCTCAGCAGAAGCAAATTGTAAGCTTTATTTAACCAAGCCATTAGGTATCGGTGTGCTGACTACTGCTGAGAAAAAAGGCAAGTTAAAACCAGAACATCAAGGATTGGCAACGGCAGCAATGTGCCAAATGAATCTGATTGGTAGCCAATTTGCGGAAGTTGCAGGTGTAACCGCCATGACAGATGTAACTGGTTTTGGTTTATTAGGGCACTTAGCTGAAATCTGTGAGGGCTCAAATCTTAATGCGGTTGTGCATTTTGATAAAATCAAATTATTAGATGGCGTAGCAGATTACATTGCAGAAGGTTGTGTACCGGGTGGAACCAACCGTAACTTTGAAAGCTATGGTCATAAAATTGGTCCTCTTACAGATTATCAAAAGGCGGTACTTTGCGATCCTCAAACTTCAGGTGGCTTGTTGATTGCGGTTAAACCAGAAAGTGAGGCGGAAATCTTAGAGATTGCAAAAAAAGCCGGTATTGAGCTTAGTGAGGTCGGTGTATTAAAACCTCATCAAGAAGGTGTATTGGTTGAAGTAGAATAAATTATTTTCGTCAAAATAAAAGTGCGGTGAAATTCACCGCACTTTTTTTATTCTTTATTTTCCTTGTTTTCTTTGTTGTTGGAATACATCGAGTCAATAATATGACGATAGCGTTCCATAATCACTTTTCGGCGTAATTTTAGCGTAGGCGTGATTTCACCAAGTTTTACACTAAATGCTTGAGAGAGTAACGTAAATTTCTTCACTTGCTCGAAGTGCGCCAATTCTTTTTGAAGACTTTCGATACGTTGTTCAAACATCTTGATAATTTCAGAGTGTTTGAGTAATTCCATGCGATCTTGATACTTAATATTCAGTTTTTTCGCATATTCTTCTACGCTATCAAAACAAGGCACGATCAACGCTGAAACATATTTTTTTGCATCAGCAATAATCGCAATTTGTTCGATAAATTTATCTTTACCAATTTTACCTTCGATATATTGTGGTGCAATGTATTTTCCGTTAGACGTTTTCATCAATTCTTTAATGCGGTCGGTAATAAATAAATTACCTTCAGCATCAAATTCACCGGCATCTCCCGTCTTCAAGAAACCATCTTCGGTGAAGGCTTGGGCCGTTTCTTCAGGCTTTTTATAGTAACCTTTCATTACCATGCCACCACGAACCAGAATCTCGTTATTTTCCCCAATTTTAACTTCGGCATTTGGCATTAATTTACCAATAGAATTCGGATTAAAATGATGGTCATCCCAACAAGAAACGGTAGCTGTGGTTTCAGTCATGCCGTAACCAAGTTTGATATTAATCCCAATACTATGGAAGAAAAGCCCAATGGTTGGTTCTAATTTTGCACCACCGCAAGGCATCATTTTAATATGTCCGCCTAACAATGAACGCAGTTTAGACAGTACCAGTTTATCAGCAAGCGCATAGCGTTTTTGTAAGAAGAATGGGATTTTTTTATTTTGAGAGAGAAGATCAAAACGTTTTTGCCCCACTGCAATCGCCCAATGGAAAATCATCTGACGAATAAAAGGCGCTTTTTGTACTTTATCAAGCACAGCAGAATAAATTTTTTCATAGAAACGCGGTACCGCACACATAAAGGTTGGGCGCACTTCTGTTAATGTTTCACGTACTTGATTGGTATCTTCGAGATAACAAAGGATTGCTCCACGATGTAACACATAGGCAACCCAAGCTCGCTCAAAAATATGGCTAAATGGTAAAAAAGAAAGTGAAACCTCATCTTGATTAACATCTAATGCAATATCATGGGCTTCAAGTTGATGCGCCAAGTTATTGTAATCGAGCATTACGCCTTTCGGTTCACCTGTTGTGCCAGAGGTGTAGATGATCGTGAATAAATCATCCATCGTTTTATTTGCTAAGCGAGTTTCAAATTTAGCCTGAAATTCGGCTGTACCTAATTGAATTAAATCGTCCCAATGGCAAGAAAGGGTAGTTTCTGTCAGTTGAATTTGTTCTTTCATGGCCACAATTTTTTGTAATTGTGGACACTGATGTGCAATTTCTAACGCTTGGTCATATTGTTCTTGATCACCAACAAACAGAATTTTGACATCGGCATGATTTAAAATAAATTCAGCCTGTTGTGCCGTATTGGTTGCATAAATGGGAACGGTAATAGCACGGACTTGAAGCGCTGCAATATCAGCGATTGTCCAACGTGACATATTGTGTGCAAAAATTGCAATTTTATCTTGTACTTGAATATTGCAAGCAAGAAAAGCTAATGAAAGCTGATCAAGCTGTTGTTGGAATGCGTTCCATGAAATATCTTTCCACAAGCCATTAATTTTATGGCGAAGTGCGGTTGCATTTTGACGAGTTTTTGCCTGCTGGCGAATTCGATTGACGAAATGACGTTCTAAATTCATATAAGCCTTATTTGAGCGAACAACTGTACGCTAATATAAACGAAATAAATTTAAAATCTAGTAAAATGTTATTATTTTGTGAATATAGAATAAATAATAGCCATATTATTTTTCTATTTTTATATTGAAATGAGCAATAAAGAATATATAAAGTATTGAGAAAATTTAAATTGATTAGAAATAAAAAAACCGCTCTAAAAAGAGCGGTTAATTTTTTAACGATTTTGATTAGCCTTTGTAGTTGTAAACGTGTGCAACTAAGTCTAATACTTTGTTTGAGTAACCAGTTTCGTTATCGTACCAAGATACTAATTTAACGAAAGAATCAGTTAATGCAATACCTGCATCAGCATCAAATACAGAAGTTAAAGTACAGCCGTTGAAGTCTGTAGAAACTACTGCATCTTCAGTGTAACCTAAAACGCCTTTTAATTCGCCGTTGAAAGTCTTACCTTCAGCTGCATCTTTGATTGCTTGTTTGATTTGTTCGTAAGTTGCTGGTTTTTCTAAGTTTACAGTTAAGTCAACTACAGAAACGTTTGGAGTAGGAACACGGAACGCCATACCAGTTAATTTACCGTTTAATGCTGGTAATACTTTACCAACAGCTTTCGCAGCACCGGTAGATGAAGGGATGATGTTTTGTGATGCACCACGACCACCGCGCCAGTCTTTAGCTGATGGACCATCAACAGTTTTTTGAGTCGCTGTTGTTGCGTGAACAGTAGTCATTAAACCATCTTTGATACCGAAAGTTTCGTGAACAACACGTGCTAAAGGTGCTAAACAGTTTGTAGTACAAGAAGCG
>JABZOY010000079.1:248-7780 GCA_015255025.1 Haemophilus sp. | reverse complement strand
CAGCCTGCTCTAACAACTCGGGGCAGGCACAAAACGGCATGATTAGTGAAAGTGATGATGCTGAGTTAACGGGTTTGATTGCTGGTTTAGATGGGAAAAAAGGGGGCGTTTACCCTAAATTAAGAACTAACCGTCCTAAATCAGGTTTAATTGGTGACAAAGCACTTGCTCAAGTTTATAACGAATGGGTGGGAACTCGTTATAGAATGGGTGGCACTTCAAAACATGGTATTGATTGTTCTGCATTTATGCAAACTGCTTTTCTCGATGCTTACGGCATGGAGCTTCCACGTTCAACTTCAGAACAACGCTATTTAGGTCGCCAAATCCAAAAACATGAATTACGTAAAGGTGATTTAGTGTTCTTCCGTCGCAACAATCATGTTGGCGTTTATATTGGTAATAACCAATTTATGCACGCAAGTACAAGTCAAGGTGTAACAATTAGTTCATTGGATGAAGATTATTGGTCAAGAACTTATACACAATCTCGTCGCGTGATGTAATGACAATTTTATTTCAACAAGAAGTGCGGTTAATTTTAACCGCACTTTTTCTTTATTTAGATTATTTGATGATTGGCTTAAGCCGCAAATTTCATTAAGTCTCTTCTTGGTTTCATTTGATGGATGGTATTCGTTACCGTGCCAACTAATGGAAGGTTTGTCCATTGTGTTGTTTTAATATTTTCCACTTTAGAATCTAATGCCATGAATACAAATTCATTACCGCTTACGCCGGCAAATTCATAAATATGGAATTCGTCTTGTTTTTCTAATACCACAAGATCACCAATGAAAAGGCTGTCATTTTTTTCAACCACTAACATATCGCCCATTTCAATCCCCCAAGCAAGCATATTCGGATTGGTAACACGAATAAAACAAGTTTGTTGTGGACGTTTGATGCAATAAAGGTTGAGATCTAATTTTTTATTAAATGTCGATTTGCTTTCAACATCATTGAAAAATGGCATAGGATGATAAGAAAACGTCATATCATTTTGTGCAACTGTATTTGCGTAGTTCATCATCTTGTGTTCCTTTTAGTTTGTGTGTTTTTAATCAGTGGTTGTTTATACAGGTGTAATATACTGGTATTAGATACAGTATGTCAATAGGGCATAGAAAAAATTTTTTTATAGGCGAAAATTTTAGAAAAAATTCATTCTTAGCTTAAAAAGTTCAATTTTTTAGCAAAATAATAAAGAAAAAATTTTCTTTTAAATAAAATTTGAGCTATCTTTATCGTGTTTCGGTGGATCGTAACGATCTGAAGTTCAACTTAATCTTTATTTAAAACTATTATGAATACATCACGTTTATTTCATTTTCTTTTCCAAGGTAATTTGGTAAAACGAATTGCCGTTGGTTTGGTACTCGGGATCCTTGTTGCGTTGGTGAATGAGAGTGTAAAAAATTCAGCAGGTATTGATCTTGCATCTAGCTTTGGCGTGCTGGGTCAAATTTTTGTTAAAGCATTGCGTGCTGTTGCACCAATTTTAATTTTCTTCCTTGTTATGGCGGCACTCGCTAATAAGAAAGTGGGCTCTAAAAGTAACATGAAAGAAATTGTCGTGCTTTATCTTTTGGGTACGTTCTTAGCTGCTGTGGCTGCAGTAATTGCAAGTATGGCATTCCCATCAGATGTGGCTCTTGCAGTAAAAGAGGATGCGAGTTCAGCACCTCAATCTGTTGGTCAAGTCATGTTAACGTTAGTATTGAATGTGGTGGATAACCCATTAAATGCAATTTTCAAAGCAAACTTTATCGGTGTTTTAGCGTGGTCTATCGGTTTAGGTTTAGCCCTTCGTCATGCATCAGATGCAACTAAACAAGTTGTGGCTGATTTTGCAGAAGGCATTTCTAAAATTGTTCACGTGATTATTTCATTTGCACCTTTCGGTGTATTCGGTTTAGTGGCTGAAACATTATCTGACAAAGGCTTATCTGCGTTAGGTGGATATGTTCACTTATTATTCGTGTTAATCGGTACAATGCTATTTACTGCCTTTGTACTTAATCCAATTCTCGTTTATTGGAAAATTCGTCGTAATCCATATCCATTAGTGTGGACTTGTGTACGCGAAAGTGGTGTAACTGCATTCTTTACACGTAGCTCTGCAGCAAACATTCCTGTAAACATTGAATTAGCAAAACGCTTAAATCTTGATGAAGAAACCTATTCTGTGGCAATTCCATTAGGTGCAAATATCAATATGGCGGGTGCGGCAATTACCATTACTGTATTAACGCTAGCAGCTGTTCATACATTAGGCATCGAAGTATCTTTCATCAGTGCGGTGTTATTAAGTATTGTTGCGGCGCTTTGTGCATGTGGTGCTTCTGGTGTGGCTGGTGGTTCATTATTGTTAATTCCATTAGCTTGTAGCTTATTTGGTATTAATGATGACATTGCAGCTCAAATGATCGGTGTAGGTTTCGTGATTGGTATCTTACAAGATTCAACAGAAACCGCGCTAAACTCTTCAACTGACGTATTATTTACTGCGGCAGTATGTATGGAAGAAGAGCGTAAAAACGGTTAATTAAGTTAATCTGACAAGGCGGGCAAATTGCTCGCCTTTTGTTTTTAAAGGAAAGAGAATGGCACTTTTAATTCAACAAGCAAAATTTAAGCTTTATCAAAAACAGACCTTAAACTTACCGCACTTTGCGATTGAGCCACAACAATATTGGGTTGTGGTAGGCAGTAATGGGAGTGGGAAATCGGCGTTTGCTTTAGCTTTGCAAAATGAGTTACCTTTACAGGAAGGGGAGTACCATAATTCCTTCAAACGTGTTCACTCCTTTTCTTTTGAAAAACAACGAGAAATTCTTGAAGCCACATTAAAGAATTTAAACAACGATGATACCGATCCAGATTTCTTTGGTAAAACGGCAAGAGAAACCATTTTAAATGGCAGTACGGAACTCACTTTTTGTGAACAAATTTCAGAAAAATTAGGGATTACTTATCTCTTAGATCGTTTCTTTATCAAACTTTCTACTGGGGAAACACGAAAAGTCTTATTGGCACAAACATTATTGCAAAAGCCCGATTTATTAATTTTAGATGAACCTTTTGAAGGGCTAGATCAGCAATCAGTAAAAGATTGGATGGTGATGTTGAGCGAACTAAAAAAAGAATGTGCTATCGTTCTAATCGTTAATCGTTTGGCAGATATTCCGGCTGAAGCGACTCATTTAGCTATGTTGGAAAATTTAGAGTTAGTATTAGAAGGTGTACGCCAATCCATTGAGCAACAAAGTATTTATCAACAATTAGTGTATGCGGAACAGTCTGTTGATGTTGCGTTGCCTGAGCCGGCCTCACCATTACTAAAACTGTCTGAAAACCAACCGTACTTTGAACTTAAAAATGTTACAGTTCAGTATGGCGATAAAGTGATTTTGGATCATTTAAATTGGGTTGTTCAACCAAATCAAAATTGGTGGATTAAAGGACCAAATGGAGCAGGGAAGTCAACCTTACTTTCGTTAATTACAGGTGATCATCCTCAAGCCTTTGCGAATCATGTGGTGATTTTTGGTAAACAACGTGGTTCAGGCGAAACCATTTGGGATATCAAACAAAAAATTGGTTACGTAAGCAGCCAACTGCATTTAGATTATCGTGTGAATTGTTCCGTGCTAGATGTGATCATTTCAGGTTTTTTTGACAGTATTGGGATTTATCAACAAGTGCCAGAGGCAATTCGTTTGAAAGCCATGCAATGGTTAGCTCGTTTAAATCTGACTCATTTAGCAAAAAAGCCATTTCGTTCACTTTCTTGGGGACAGCAACGTTTGCTTTTAATTACACGAGCGATGGTGAAGCATCCACCTGTTTTAATTTTAGATGAGCCTTTTCAAGGGCTTGATGGGTTAAATCGCAAGTTAGTAAAACATTTTATTGAGCAACTCGTTAATAATAGTGAAACACAGCTTTTATTTGTTTCTCATCAAGATTTAGATGCCCCGAATTGCATTACACATCTTTTTGAATTTATAAGAGAAAACGATAAATATATTTATATACAAAGTGCGGTCTAATTTGTTAGACTTTTCTCATATTTCCTCACATTAAGGAGCAATCTATGGAAGGCTTATCCGTTGCCGCAATCGTCTTTATTGTATTAGTTGTAGTCGTACTTTTTTCAGCACTCAAAACTGTACCGCAAGGTTATAACTGGACGATTGAGCGTTTTGGGCGTTATACCCACACTTTAATGCCTGGCTTAAACTTTGTCGTACCATTTGTGGATCGTGTTGGCCGTAAGATCAATATGATGGAACAGGTATTAGATATTCCCTCACAAGAAGTCATTTCTAAGGATAACGCCAACGTATCCATTGATGCGGTCTGTTTCGTTCAGGTGATTGATGCTCGTAGTGCAGCTTATGAAGTGAACCATTTAGAACAGGCGATTATCAATTTAACTATGACCAACATTCGTACCGTATTAGGTTCGATGGAATTGGATGAAATGCTTTCCCAACGTGACTCCATTAACGGTCGTTTGTTGGCAATTGTGGATGAAGCGACCAATCCTTGGGGGATTAAAGTTACCCGTATTGAAATTCGTGATGTGCGTCCACCACGTGAATTGATTGATTCCATGAATGCGCAAATGAAGGCAGAACGTAATAAACGTGCGGAAGTCTTGGAAGCGGAAGGGATTCGTCAGGCGGAAATTCTACGTGCAGAAGGGGAAAAACAAGCCCGTATTCTGAAAGCGGAAGGGGAGCGTCAAGAAGCCTTCTTACAAGCAGAAGCACGTGAACGTGCAGCGGAAGCGGAAGCGAAAGCAACCCAAATGGTGTCAGAAGCGATTGCTAGCGGTGATACCAAAGCGATCAATTACTTTATCGCACAAAAATACACGGAAGCTTTAAAACAAATCGGTGGCTCACCGAATAGTAAAGTGGTTATGATGCCGCTTGAAGCAGGCAATTTAATTGGCTCGGTAGCGGGTATTGCCGAACTGTTAAAAGGCGATAAAAAAGCGTAATTTCTTAAAGTGCGGTTAAAAATGACCGCACTTTTTCTCTCAAGGAGTTGATATGGCAGATTGGTTAACAACTTGGTCGGTGTGGCATTGGTTGGTATTAGGTTTTGTATTGTTAATCGCTGAAACCCTTGTACCCGGTGTATTTTTATTGTGGTGGGGCTTGGCTGCGATTGTGGCGGCAGGCGTAATGGCATTGGTGCCGAGTTTATCCTTAACCGCGTTAGCTGTGTTTTATGCGATTTTAGCGATTATATTCTCGTTGCTTTGGTGGAAATATCAACATAGCAAAGATAATCAGGATCAATCTCGTACAACCTTAAACCAACGGGATCATACTTTGTTAGGTAAAAAAGGAACGGTGTTAGAAATTGGTTCTAACGGTATTGGTCGCGGTGCCTTTGGCGACACCACATGGCGCATTCAAGGCGAGCATTTAACGGTGAATGATCTTGTGGTGGTTGAACGCGTTGATGGCATTACATTGTTAGTTAAAAAGGTAACAGAATGAATCATTTGATTATTTTTGCGCATCCCAATAGCCAAAAAAGTTTTGGTCGAGCCATCGTGGATCGCATTGTAAAAGCAAGCCAACAGCTTGGTGTTGAAACCCATTTGCGTGATCTTTATACCATGGAATTTAACCCTATTATCTCCTTTGAAGAATTGCAATCGGCCAATAAGGGGATTATCCCGGCGGAAATTCAGCAGGAACATGATTTTATTCGCCAAGCAGATTTGATTACGATGGTTTATCCTTTATGGTGGATGGGTTTTCCCGCAATATTGAAAGGCTATTTGGATCGTGTATTAAGCCATGGTTTTGCTTATAAAACAGAAAATGGTGAATCCAAAGGTCTGCTTCAAGATAAAGCGATGCAACAATTTATCACCATAGGGAGTAGCGTAGCAAAATATCAAGAATACGGCGTGGATAAGTCCCTCAATCATTGTTTGATCAATGGTTTGTTTAATTATTGCGGTATCGAGAATGTGGATTACACTTTGTTCGGTGATATTCATATTATCGATAATGCTGCTCGCCAAGCGATGCTTGATGAAGCTGCCGAAAAAACAACAGCAAAATTGACCGCACTTTTAGCTCAATCTTGAGCACAATCATAGGAAAGCAACAGATGTCAGAAACTCAAGTTAATAATTTCTCTTTAATTAGCCGTTTATTCGGCAATTTATTTTATCGCAGCCCTACGGATCCCATTTTGAGTGGGGTATTTGATTGGCTGCAACAACAAGGTTTAAGTCAAGTCTGGGCACTTTCTACGGATAAAGAAAGCGAAGCGGCCATTGATAATTTACAGATGAAAATTGATTTAACGTTGCTTGATCAAGAATATCAAAAATTGTTTGGTCCAAACGGTAACGTGCCGACAGCTATTTCAAGTTATGATATGGATGTGCAACGTTTTGTGGATTTCCGCAATACTCGTAATGTGCCGGAGGCAGAGAACGTGGATCATTTCGCCTTGTTATTGCTTACAGCTTCTTGGTTAGAAGACAACACGGAATCGCTATCAGCTCAACAAGATTTATTCGGTGATTTCTTATTACCTTGTGCAGCGAAATTCTTAACCCAAGTGGAAACTTATGCAACACTTCCTTTCTATCGTTCATTAGCGTATTTAACCCGTGAAATTCTTGCGGCAATGGCTGATGAGTTAGAAGAAGGCGAGTAGTTTTCATCAATAGAATAGATCTCTAAAAGAGATTTTTAGATGCCAATAAAAAAGCCCCGCGAATCAAAACGCGGGGCTTTTATTTAATGGAAGATCAATTATTCTTCAGAAGTCACATCTTCAGAGCCTTCATCCTCATCATCCACATCACAAACACGTTCAAGACTGACTACGTGCTCATCTTCTGCAGTACGAATTAAACGAACCCCTTGGGTGTTACGGCCAACGATGCTCACTTCACTTACACGAGTACGCACTAAGGTACCCGCATCAGTGATAAGCATAATTTGGTCGGTTTCTTCCACTTGTGTCGCCGCAACGACTTTACCGTTACGTTCGCTCACTTTAATCGAAATCACACCTTTGGTATTACGGGATTTAGTTGGGTATTCACTTAATTGTGTACGTTTACCGTAACCATTTTGCGTCGCGGTAAGGATTGCGCCATCATTTTTCGGTACAACTAAGGAAACCACTTTATCGATATTGAGATCGAGAGTTTCTTCCGCATTATCATCAGAAACCTCTTCAATTTCGACCGCACTTTCATCGTCAGCGATATCATTAGTAAGGGCAAGTTTAATACCGCGTACACCTGTTGCTAAACGACCCATTGCACGGACTGCACTTTCAGCGAAACGCACTACGCGACCTTGCGAAGAGAACAACATGATTTCGTTAGAACCATCGGTAATATCCACACCGATTAATTCATCTTCATCACGCAAGTTCAAGGCGATGATGCCGCTTGAACGTGGACGGCTGAATTCGGTTAGCGCAATTTTCTTCACAATACCACCAGCTGTTGCCATGATGACGAATTTATC
>JABZOY010000079.1:0-238 GCA_015255025.1 Haemophilus sp. | reverse complement strand
CAAGATTGCGGTGATACGCTCGTTTTCTTGTAGCGGTAGAATATTGACAATCGGACGACCACGCGCGCCACGGCTCGCTTGTGGTAATTGATATACTTTCAACCAATATAAACGACCACGGCTAGAGAAGCAGAGAATCGTATCGTGAGTATTCGCCACTAAGAGTTTTTCGATGAAGTCTTCATCTTTCATCTTCGTTGCGGATTTACCTTTACCACCACGACGTTGTGCTTCGTAG
>JABZOY010000078.1:7405-8037 GCA_015255025.1 Haemophilus sp. | reverse complement strand
ATTTCCAACTGGAAGAATGATTTGGTTTCGCCAAAACAGGCTTATGCCTTAGCGAAAGATGCCAAATATCAAACCTTTGCAAAATGTTATGAGCGTTATGCAGCGCAAATCCGTGCTTATAATGCATTGGATTTTGATGATTTGATTATGTTGCCGACCTTGCTTTTCAAACAGAACGAAGAAGTGCGGTCAAAATGGCAGGAGAAAATCCGTTATTTGTTGGTGGATGAATATCAAGATACCAATACTAGCCAATATGAACTCATCAAATTACTCGTCGGTGAGAGAGCTTGTTTTACCGTAGTGGGTGATGACGACCAGTCCATTTATTCTTGGCGAGGTGCTCGACCGCAAAATATGGTGCGATTACGTGATGATTTTCCGCGTTTGCAAGTCATCAAATTAGAACAAAATTACCGTTCCACTCATCGTATTTTGCATTGTGCCAACATTTTAATTGATAACAACGAGCACGTGTTCGATAAAAAACTGTTTTCCAACTTGGGCGAAGGTGAAAAACTGCAAGTCATTGAAGCGAAAAATGAAGAGCATGAAGCCGAACGGATTGTGGCAGAATTAATTGCTCATCGTTTTAGCCGTAAAACCAAATTTAAGGATTATGCGATTTTATA
>JABZOY010000078.1:0-7395 GCA_015255025.1 Haemophilus sp. | reverse complement strand
ATTGGAAAAAGTGCTGATGCAAAACCGTATTCCATACAAAATTTCTGGTGGCACGTCTTTTTTCTCCCGCGCTGAAATTAAGGACATGATGGCCTACTTGCGTTTAGTGGTAAACCAAGACGATGATGCGGCCTTTTTGCGTATTGTGAATACACCGAAACGGGAAATTGGTACCGCAACATTGCAAAAACTAGGCGAGTTGGCGCAGGAAAAACATATCAGTTTATTTGAAGCGATTTTTGAGTTTGAACTCATGCAACGTGTAACACCGAAAGCTTATGATGCCTTGCAAAAATTTGGTCGTTGGATTGTGGAGTTAAACGATCAAAGTTTGCGTTCCGATCCAGAAACCGCTGTGCGTTCTTTACTTTCCTCATTGCATTACGAAGAATATTTGTATGAATATGCCACCAGCCCGAAAGCCGCCGAAATGCAAAGTAAAAACGTGGCAACCTTATTTAGCTGGGTAGAGGATATGCTCAAAGGCGATGAGGTGAATGAGCCGATGACTTTAAATCAAGTAGTTACCCGTTTAACCTTGCGCGATATGATGGAGCGAGGCGAAGACGATGATGAGAGTGATCAAGTGCAATTGATGACGCTGCATGCCTCTAAAGGTTTAGAGTTTCCTCATGTGTATTTAATCGGTATGGAAGAGGGGATTTTGCCGCATCAAACCAGTATTGATGAAGACAATGTGGAAGAAGAACGCCGTCTAGCTTATGTGGGCATTACGCGAGCACAACAAACGCTGACTTTTTCTCTTTGTCGTGAACGGCGTCAGTTTGGTGAGTTAATTCGTCCAGAGCCGAGTCGTTTCTTGGCAGAGTTGCCACAAGATGATGTGCAATGGGAAAAAGATAAGCCAAAATTAACGGCAGAGCAGAAGCAACAACAAACTTCTAGTCAGCTTGATCGTCTGCGGGCAATTTTAAAAGGCTAGAGATGATAAAAATTAAAGTGCGGTGAGAAATATATTTGTTTTTTCAACCGCACTTTATTTATGCAAAATGTAGATAAATCAAGCAACCAACATCGCTTTTTCAAAAAATGATTTGACATATTTTCAAAAAAACGTATTATACCGCCCACACACCGAATGTGGTGAGATGGCCGAGTAGGCTGAAGGCGCTCCCCTGCTAAGGGAGTATGGGGTCAAAAACTCCATCGAGGGTTCGAATCCCTCTCTCACCGCCATTTGTTGTTAGTTTTATTATTCTGCACCCGTAGCTCAGCTGGATAGAGTACTCGGCTACGAACCGAGCGGTCAAAGGTTCGAATCCTTTCGGGTGCGCCATCTTCTCTCTTCAAACTTTCTTTTTATTAAAAACAATTAACAACTAGCTCAGTTATTTTTCTCTGTCATCAATAGTTTTTAATAAATAATTTCCTTGTGCATCAGTAACACTTCTAAAACCGACATTCGTGATTTTATAAGGGAAATTTGTCTTGTATTCGACATTATCGTGGTGATGACCATGGAAAACGTGTCTTACCCCTAATTTTTCTGCGAGTTGATTAATCACTCGGAATCCCATTGGATGCGGTTTAGGCGCTTCATGGCAAATTAGAATATCGGCTTGTTCATTTTCAATGGCTTCGATATCAGAAGGGAAAATAGACGTGCGATGACGTAATGGTACACCGCCACGCCAAATTTTTTCTTGCGGGCTATATTGGCAATAGTGGATAGGGTCAAAATACATCGGCTTATTGGGGGGCATCCAGATTTGTCCTCGGAATACGCCACCTAAGCCGGCAATGCGTTGACCTTGGATTTCAACAACACGATTATGCAAATTACGCGATTTCCAATGTGTACCCCAAATCGCCTCAAATGCGGCGACGGTTTTGCTATCGTGGTTGCCGTGAATAAACCAAATATCACAATGTTGTGCGAGTTTATCTAATTCATCAGGCGAAGAAAGTTGCAAGTCGCCCAAAATAATCAGGGCAACGTTGTCATTTTCTTGCACGAAAGGATAAAGATGTTCATAACTTCCGTGTGGATCGCCTGCGAATAAAAGCATTTTATTTCTCGGTGGTCAATATGCGTTTTGTGTGTTGTAAACCTTCAAGTTCTTCATCATTTAACACTTTTTCTACAACAGATTTTACTTGGTTATAACGGTCTAAGTAACTTGGTGATTCAATTTCAATGTAAGGCACTTTGTATTTATCCAACAATTTCTTCAATAACTGTTGGAATTGTTGACGTTGTTTTTGGCTGCCTAGACTACGTAAGCCATCATCCACCCATTTTGTGTTGTTTTTCAATAAAATGGTGACATCAAATGGGTATTCTTTGATCATGGAATCTAAGAACGGATGCGCTTTCCCTTCGTATTGAATACAAAAAGCCTGCGTGGTAATGAAATCAGTATCAATAATCGCTACTTTATGGGCATGACGCACCGCATAATCAATATAGCGTTGGTGACCTAATGCCATTTGTGGATAGTCAGAATATTGCATGGCTTGCTCATCGCCACCTAATTTTTCAAAGACATATTCACGACCATATTCCCATGCAGAAGTGGTATTGAATACAGCAGCAAGCTTACTGACTAACACGCTTTTACCGCTACTTTCGCCACCCAAAATGGCAATGGTTTTCGCAAAGAACGGACGGACTTCTTTCGGAATGAATTTCCAATATTGGAAAGGAGTAGTGCGAATTTTCGTTGCGGATACATTAAAGAAAGATCGGTCAGGATCCACTAAAGAAACTTCGAGACCCAAGTATTTTTCGTATGGCGCTTTGTCTTGTGGTTCACTACTAAAAACCATCGTCGGAGTAAATTGTTTTTCTTCAAAGAGATTTTTTACCGCTTCACTCCAAGCTTGCCAACCATTCGGATAACTTGGAATGCCATCCTCAACTAAATGATGAATGAAAATTTGATTTTTTTGATATTTAAAGATTTGCTGCATCCAGCGAAGACGATCTTGTACCGTCGGCATACGCTTCATTTTACTATCATAAAACAGCTTTAAATCGCGTTCGGTATCGCTACAGACAATCACGTGAAGCTCATCCACTTTACTGAATGCTTCATAAATCATATTAATATGGCCGGTATGAACTGGGTAGAATTTCCCAAAAATCACCCCCACTTTTTTATCGTGTTTGTTCGACATAATGTATCCTTCGCTAAATCGCCATTGCATAGTGGCAGTATAGCCCTATTTTATGCAATCTTTGTGCAAATAAAAACATTTTTCATTGAATGATTTTTTACCGCAACATTTTGCGTTATACTACGACCTGCATTCTCAGGGCAGGGTGAAATTCCCTACCGGTGGTGACAGCCCACGAGCACTTAAAAGTGCGGTCAATTTTGATTAAGTTTTTACAAAATTGTTTCGCTTTGTACTTTTAAGGTTAGCATGATTTGGTGAAATTCCAAAGCCGACAGTATAGTCTGGATGAAAGAGAATAAAACGGATTGGGTTCCCAATTCCGTTCTATTTATTTGCATTTCTCAGCCCTGATTCTGGTTAATTTTAACGTAACAACAAAGGAAATTACGATGAATCAGTCAATTTTATCTGCATTTGGTGCGACCGGCGAAGAACGGGTAATTAACGCATTGAATGCATTCAAACAAGGTAATGGCGTATTAGTATTGGATGATGAAGATCGTGAAAATGAAGGCGATTTAATTTTCCCTGCAGAAACCATTACGCCAGAACAAATGGCAAAACTTATTCGTTATGGCAGTGGTATTGTGTGTTTATGTATCACCGATGAACAATGTAAACAGCTTGATTTGCCACCGATGGTTGAGCACAACAATAGCGTGAATAAAACCGCGTTTACCGTGACGATTGAAGCGGCAGAAGGTGTGTCAACAGGTGTATCGGCACAAGATCGTGTCACCACAATCAAAGCGGCAATTGCAGATCATGCAAAACCGGCAGATCTTCACCGTCCTGGGCATGTTTTCCCATTACGTGCCGCAGAAGGCGGTGTTTTAGCACGCCGCGGTCATACTGAAGCCTCGGTTGATTTAGCGCGTTTAAGTGGTTTTAAACCAGCGGGTGTGATTTGTGAAATCACGAATGATGATGGAACCATGGCTCGCGCTGCAGAAATTATCGAATTTGCGAAAAAATTTGGTTATTCGGTGTTAACAATTGAAGATTTAGTGGCGTATCGTCAAAAACATCATTGCTAATTAAATACTCAGAAAAAAAGTGCGGTCAGAAAATCTGTTAAATTCTGACTGCACTTTGCATTTTAGGCTTAATTGGCTTCTACAAAGCTTAATGCCCTTTCAACCACTTCAATTCCTGCGCCTTGTTTAAAGGCATTTTCACTTAAATAGCGTCGCCATTGTCTTGCCCCTTTGCAGTTTTGGAATGTACCAAGCATATGTCGAACGATATGATTTAAATAAACACCTTGGCTCAGCTGTTTTTCAATATAAGGGAACATGGCTTCCACAGCTTGTCTTGGTGTGACGATATCTGCATTGGCATCAAAAAGCATTTGATCAATATAGCCTAACAACGATGGATTTTGATAAGCCTCACGCCCAACCATCACGCCATCCACAAATTGCAAATGGTGTTTCATTTCTTCGATGGTTTTAATGCCGCCATTAATTGCAATGATCAACTGTGGGCAGTCTTTCTTTAATTGATAAACGCGATCATAATCCAAAGGGGGAATCTCGCGATTCTCTTTTGGGCTTAATCCTGAAAGCCAGGCTTTTCGTGCGTGAACAATAAATTCTTGGCAGCCTGCATGATGGACTTTTTCGATAAAGTCGCAGAGAAATTCATGGCTATCCAAATCATCAATGCCAATACGCGTTTTCACAGTGACAGGAATATTCACGACATTTTGCATTTCAGCAATACATTCAGCTACTAAATCTGCTTTTGCCATCAAACACGCACCAAACATGCCATTTTGCACGCGATCGGAAGGACAGCCCACATTCAGATTAATTTCATGATAGCCTCTTTCTTCGGCTAATTTAGCACAATGTTTAAGCTGTGCGGGATCGCTTCCGCCGAGTTGTAGGGCAACCGGATTTTCTTGCAAATCAAAATCTAAATGATCGTATTTCGCATGGATAATAGCGGGAGCCGTTACCATTTCAGTGTAAAGCAACGCATTTTTACTAAATTGGCGATGAAAATAGCGACAATGGCGTGTCGTCCAATCTAACATTGGCGCAACGGAAAAGCGTCCACGATAAAAGTGCGGTTGGTTTTCTGACATATTTTATTTCTCTTGAATCTCGTTACGGCGAAGATCTTCTGCTTGTTGTTCCTGCATTCGTTGACGGAAACGT
Source organism: Haemophilus sp. (assembly GCA_015255025.1). Taxonomy (GTDB): domain Bacteria; phylum Pseudomonadota; class Gammaproteobacteria; order Enterobacterales; family Pasteurellaceae; genus Haemophilus_D. The sequence goes on along the minus strand of JABZOY010000078.1, from coordinate 2,086 downwards.
CCAGCCGCAAAGTGGTAAAAAGGTTTCGGACTAAATTGGCGCGAAATTATGGAGGCAATGATACTGGAAATCAAGAGCCAAATCAGTACAGGTTGAGCACCCGTCATTTCCATTACCACTACGCTGGCTGTCACAGGGGATTGTGTTCCACCGGCTAAAAAGGCCGCCATACATAAAATGACGAGGAAACGTTGATCAACCATGCCATTGCTGATTTCCCATAACATGGTGCCAATGCCTGCACCGGTAGTGAGGGATGGCGTAAAAATCCCACCTGCGATACCATTCCAATACGTCGTAACTGTTGCGAAGAGTTTTAGTATCCCCACTTCAGGCGAAACAAGTTGTCCTTCCAATGCTCTTGCGACCACATTATAACCTGTTCCATAAGTTTGCCCTTCGCTGTAGGTTCCCATCGCGGCAAGTACTAAACCGAGTAATAAGGCAACGTAAATGGGATGTTTGCGGATCCAATCACGCCATTTGAGTGGAGACAGTCCTGCTAATCCTTTTGCAAGGAGTCGCCCAAATATACCGCCCAGTACGCCACAAACTACGCCACAAATAGCAAGCCAAAGATATAAATAGGGAATAGCTGTTGCACCTTTATAGGCAGGAAAGTAAGGGCTATTGCCTTGAATCGCCACTAAAATAAAACCGGCTGCTAATACACCAAGCAATACTCGGCGTTCCCAGCGTAACATCACGCCTCGACCTAATTCTTCAATGGCAAAAATTACGCCAGCTAAAGGCGCATTAAATGCAGCAGCAAGACCGCCTGCAGCACCCGTTGCGATAAGTTCATTCGTACTTAAACCGCGGAAAGCAAAGTTATATTTACGACAGAAATTTCCCCAAGCTAGCATGACAGCCGCACCCACTTGAACAGAAGGGCCTTCACGTCCAACAGATGCACCGATAACCATAGCAAAGAAAGTGAGCGGAATTTTCCAAATGGTTTGGCGAAATTCAACTAGTTTTGTTTTATAACCATTATAAGGAAGATTAATGGAGGCAATCACTTGTGGAATACCGCTGCCGCCAACATAAGGTGTGTATTTTGCGGTAAACCAGGTGAGAAAAGCAAGACCAAGCGGTAAAACGATCCAAACGGCGAGAGGGTATTTAGCAGACCAATAGGCATTAAATTCAAGTCCAATATCGGCTAGCTTTGCAAATCCAAAGGAAAAGAGGGCAACAAACGTCGCTCCAATCAGTAAACATACAAACTCGAGTGTTTTATGAGAGATACGATGGGTTTGTCGAAGCTTTTTATGATAGAAATAACGTAAATGAAAAATGAATGAACGTAACATAATGATTGCCAACAAAATAATTCTGTTTGAAATTATAAAACCCTCATCACAGACAGGCAATTGATTTGGCAAAGTGCGGTCTGTTTTATCTGAATTTTTTGCTAAGCGATCCTTTGCGATCCTATTTCTGTTTAAATATTGACAATGCGAGGTGAAACCATTAAAATTCAGCGTCTATTTCTTCTGTCTATTGGATAGAGAGATAGATTTTGTAACAAACATTCTATTATGAATAACATTTAAACTGGAGCTTTTTTAATGGCAACTATCAACCAGCTAGTACGCAAACCGCGTGTGAAAAAGGTTGTAAAAAGTAACGTTCCTGCATTAGAGGCTTGCCCGCAGAAACGTGGTGTGTGCACTCGTGTATACACAACTACACCTAAAAAACCGAACTCAGCATTACGTAAAGTATGTCGTATTCGTTTAACTAATGGCTTTGAAGTAACTTCTTACATCGGCGGCGAAGGTCACAACCTTCAAGAGCACAGTGTTGTGCTTATCCGTGGTGGTCGTGTTAAAGACTTACCAGGTGTTCGTTACCATACTGTACGCGGCGCATTAGACTGTGCAGGCGTTAAAGATCGTAAACAAGGTCGTTCTAAATACGGCGTTAAACGTCCTAAAGCTTAATGGATCTCCGTTAAGTAAGGCCAAACGTCTAAATTAGTAAAAATTTAAATCAGAAACTCCAGTATCACATTAGCTCACTTTAAAGTGCGGTTAATTTTTATAGAGTTTTGGATATCCTGAAGATTAAATATACGGAG
>JABZOY010000077.1:0-8057 GCA_015255025.1 Haemophilus sp. | reverse complement strand
ACCTCGCCCACAACAAACCTTAGATGAAATTTTGATTAACTCTAGTAACCGTGGTGTGAGTCGTCTTGCATTACGTATGCCACCTTCAGCATTAATGGAAACTTACCAAAATGCAGGCTTGGGTAAAGATACAGAGTTGGGCTTAATTGGTGAGCAACGCGGTGTATTAAATGCAAACCGTAAACGTTGGGCAGATATCGAACGAGCTACAGTTGCTTATGGTTATGGTATTACTTCAACACCATTACAAATTGCGCGCGCCTATGCAACGCTAGGTAGCTTTGGAATTTATCGTCCACTTTCTATCACTAAAGTTGATCCGCCGGTTATTGGTCAACGTGTTTTCTCTGAAAAAATCACGAAAGACGTCGTGGGTATGTTAGAGAAAGTGGCAATCAAAAATAAACGTGCGATGGTTGAAGGTTATCGTGTTGGTGTGAAAACCGGTACGGCACGTAAAATTGAAAATGGTCACTATGTTAATAAATATGTGGCATTTACAGCGGGTATTGCACCAATTAGCGATCCACGTTATGCATTAGTTATTTTGATTAACGATCCGAAAGCAGGACAGTACTATGGTGGTGCGGTATCTGCCCCCGTATTCTCTAGCATTATGGGCTATACCTTGCGTGCTAATGGTATTGCACCAGATGTAGAACCAACAGAAAAAACAGCAAGACGCACTGTTCGCTTAAGCGATCAAAAATTTGAAAAAATGAATTAAGAAAAGGCAAAACAATGAAAAAATTGACCGCACTTTTTGATCTTCCAGTGCTTTCAGACATTAATGTGAAGGCGATGGTGTTAGATAGCCGCAAAGTGACTCAAGGAGATCTATTTGTGGCAGTAAAAGGGCATCGTTTTGATGCCAGTCAATTTGTTCCTCAAGCTATTTCTTCTGGTGCAAGTGCGGTCGTTTTAGAGACAGATTTAGAAAACGAGCATTTGAACATCCAATGGCAAAATAATGTGCCTGTGATTCATTATTATCATTTATCTGCCAATCTTTCTGCATTGGCAGGTCAATTTTATGACAATCCTTCCGAAAAATTGACTTTAGTTGGTGTCACTGGAACAAATGGTAAAACTACGGTTTCTCAATTATTAGCTCAATGGTCTACGCTATTAGGCCACAAAGCAGCTGTCATGGGCACCATTGGCAATGGTTTATTAGGTCAAGTCAAAGAAGCAAAAAACACCACAGGTTCAGCCGTTGAAGTTCAAGAAAACCTCGCTGATTTTGTAGAGAAAGGGGCAGATTTTGCTTCTATCGAAGTGTCTTCACATGGTTTAGTTCAACACCGTGTTGAAGCCCTTAAATTTAAAGCTGCTATTTTTACCAATTTAAGTCGTGATCACTTGGATTATCACGAGACAATGGAAAAGTATGCCGAAGCTAAAAAACGCTTTTTCATTGATTTAGCGCCCGAATTACAAATTCTTAATGCTGACGATCTAATTGGGGCTGTCTGGTTAAATGAATTACCAAATGGTATTGCAGTCAGCTGTCGCCCAGATTTTCATCCAACATCTAAACAATGGCTTTATGCAACACAGATTCGTTTTACTCACGAAGGTGCTGTAATTGATATTGCTTCAAGTTGGGGTAATGGCACGTTACATAGCCCATTAATTGGCGCTTTTAACGTGAGTAATCTGCTGTTAGCCACTGCCGTTTTATTGGCTTTAGGTTATTCTTTCGATGATCTTATCCGTACGGTTTCACAGCTAAAAGGGGTAAATGGAAGAATGGAATTGATTAAGAAAGCAGGCAAACCAACAGTTATCGTTGATTATGCGCATACTCCAGACGCATTGGAAAAAGCATTAAATGCCGCACGTGAACATTGTAAAGGTAAACTTTGGTGTATCTTTGGATGTGGCGGTGATCGTGATGCAGGCAAGCGTCCTCTGATGGCAAAAGCGGCTGAACAGTTTGCAGATTTAGTGATTGTAACTCAAGATAATCCGCGTACAGAAGACCCAAATAAAATTGAAGCAGATATTCTTACAGGTTTTAGTCGAATGGAAGATGTTGGTGTGATTCCGGATCGCGAAGAAGCCATCAGATTTACCATTGAGAATGCGGTTGAAAACGATGTGATTGTGATTGCGGGTAAAGGTCATGAAAACTATCAGATCATTGGGGATAAAACACTTCATTTCTCTGATCAAGAAGTGGCTGAAGCCTATTTAACGAAAAAATAAAAACAGAATGATTAAACTTACTACCCAACAACTTACCCAAATTTTAAATGCTGATCTTATTGGCGATGAGCAGGTCGTTGTTGAAAATATCAATACGGATACGCGTAAAGCGGTATCCAACTCGCTTTTCTTTGCATTAAAAGGTGAGCATTTTGATGCACATCAATACTTAGATAAAGCCGTTGAGCAAGGTGCGACAGCCTTAGTTGTGCAACAAGCCAACACCGAAATTGCAACGCCACAATTAGTTGTTGCAGATACGCGCTTAGCTCTTGGTCAATTAGCAAAATGGTTACGTGAAAAAATTAATCCTCATACCGTGGCGATGACAGGTTCATCGGGTAAAACTACGGTGAAAGAGATGACAGCATCCATACTGCAACAAACAGCAGGCAATCCTGAAGCTGTGTTATTCACAAACGGTAATTTCAACAACGATATTGGCGTACCATTAACGTTATTACGCTTAACAGAACAACATAAATTTGCTGTTATTGAGTTAGGTGCAAATCATCAAGGCGAAATTGATTACACCACGCATCTTGCGCAACCAGAAGCCGCATTAGTGAATAATGTAGCAGCCGCACATTTAGAAGGTTTTGGTTCAATTGAAGGTGTTGCTCGTGCGAAAGGGGAAATCTACCGTGGTTTAACCCCAAATGGTGTAGCCATTATTAACAGTGAACATAATTATATTGAATTGTGGCAAAAAGAAATTGGTTCACATGCTACTCAATATTTTAATGGTGGCGATTACAAAGCTGAAAATGTCAAACATTCACCTAATGGCTCAACGTTTACGCTAGTTTCACCCAAAGGCAGCATTGAAATTAATTTACCTTATTTAGGTGAGCATAATGTAAAAAATGCCTTGGCAGCGACCGCACTTGCTATGAATGTCGGCGCAAGTCTTGCTGATGTTAAAGAAGGACTTGAACACCGTTCTCAAGTAAAAGGACGCTTATTCCCGATTCAAGTGAATGAAAATCTGCTGTTATTAGATGATACCTACAATGCGAATGTTGATTCTTTACAAGCCGCGATTGATGTTTTAAAAGGTTATGATGCTTTCCGTATTCTACTTGTGGGTGATATGAAAGAATTAGGTGAGGATAGCCTAAAATGTCATCAACAAGTGGGCGAGCACGCAAAACAAGCTAAATTAGATTTAGTGCTTTCTTATGGAACAGAAAGTGCGGTCATTTCTGAGGCTGTTTTAGGAAAACATTTTACAGATAAAGCTGAATTGACAGCTTATGCGTTAGATATCATTAAACAGAAATTACAAGAAAACCAAAAAGTCGTCGTATTAGCGAAAGGCTCGCGCTCAATGAAAATGGAAGAGACGATTTATTCATTAAAGGATAGCTTATGTTAGTTTGGCTTGCTGAATATTTAGTTCGCTATGAAACGGCATTCAATGCCATTTCCTATATTACCGTACGTGCGATTTTGGCATTATTAACCGCACTTTTCATTTCTTTATGGATTGGTCCGAAAGTGATCAAACGCCTTCAAATTTTAAAATTTGGTCAAGAAGTGCGTAATGACGGTCCTGAAAGTCACTTTGCGAAAAAAGGTACGCCAACCATGGGCGGTGTGATGATTTTATTCTCCATCGGAGTGAGTACGTTATTATGGGCTAACTTAACGAATCCTTACGTCTGGATTTGCTTATTTGTATTGTTTGGCTATGGTGCCATTGGCTTTGTAGATGATTTCCGTAAAATCACGCGTAAAAATACCGATGGTTTAATTGCGCGTTGGAAATATTTCTGGATGTCAGTGGTGGCATTAGTAGCAATCATTTGGTTGTATTGGTTAGGTCATGATACCGATGCAACTCGTTTAGTGATTCCATTCTTCAAAGATATCATGCCGCAATTAGGTCTATTCTATATTGTGTTGTCTTACTTTGTGATTGTGGGTACAGGCAATGCGGTAAACTTAACTGACGGTTTAGATGGTCTTGCAATTATGCCAACGGCTTTAGTAGCTGGTGCATTTGCTTTGATTGCATGGGCGACCGGTAACGTTAATTTTGCAGAATACTTACATATTCCTTATATCAAATATAGTTCTGAAGTGGTGGTATTCTGTACTGCAATCGTAGGCGCAGGCTTAGGTTTCTTATGGTTTAACACTTATCCAGCTCAAGTCTTTATGGGTGATGTTGGCTCTCTAGCACTTGGTGGTGCACTTGGTGTTGTTGCCATCCTTGTTCGTCAAGAATTCTTATTAGTGATTATGGGCGGTGTATTTGTTGTTGAAGCCTTGTCTGTGATTTTGCAAGTAGGTTCTTACAAGTTAAGAAAACAACGTATTTTCAGAATGGCACCAATTCATCACCACTTTGAATTAAAAGGTTGGCCAGAACCTCGAGTGATTATTCGGTTTTGGATTATTTCCTTGATGTTGGTGTTGATGGGGCTTGTAACGCTCAAACTAAGATAATTTTTGTAGGGTGCACTTGTTGCACCCTGCGTGATCCCAGAATACGAGAGAAGAAAAACAACATGACAACTCTATATCAAAATAAAACTATCACCATCATAGGCCTTGGGAAAACAGGCCTTTCTTGCGTTGAATATCTTCAATCTCAACAAGCTAACATCCGAGTGATTGATACACGTCAACATCCAGCAGGTGCGGATAAATTACCTAAAAATGTTCCCTTACATACAGGTAGCCTAAATCAACAATGGTTACTTGAAAGCGACATTATTGTCATTAGCCCAGGACTCGCAGTAAAAACACCCGAAATTCAGACCGCACTTTCAGCGGGTGTGGAAGTGATAGGGGATATTGAATTATTCTGTCGAGCTGCCACCAAGCCAATTGTCGGGATTACAGGCTCTAACGGTAAAAGCACTGTAACAACATTAGTCTATGAAATGGCGAAAGCTGCGGGAATAAAAGTGGGCATGGGTGGAAACATTGGCATCCCTGCGTTGTCATTATTAAATGAAGATTGCGATCTTTATGTATTAGAGCTTTCCAGTTTCCAACTTGAAACCACTTACAGTTTGAAAGCGGCTGCAGCGACTGTGCTTAATGTGACAGAAGATCACATGGATCGCTATGTAGATTTAGAAGATTATCGCCAAGCCAAATTACGTATTTACCATAATGCGGAAACAGCGGTAGTGAATTTAGAAGACAAACTCACTTTTGGCGAAGGTGAAAATCAAGCTAAGAAGGTAGTGTCTTTTGCTGAAAATCAAGCGGATTACTGGTTGAAAACCGAAAATGGTAAACAGTACTTAATGGCAAAAGAGGAAGTCATTTTACCTTGTGGTGAAGTAACCTTGGTTGGTCGTCATAATTACATGAATATTTTAGCAGCGACAGCATTAGCGCAAGCAGTAGGCATAAGTTTAGAGGCAATTCGTACCGCACTTCGTCAATTTAAAGGCTTAGACCATCGTTTCCAATTAGCACATCAAGCGAATGGCGTTCGTTGGATTAATGATTCTAAAGCCACTAATGTAGGTAGCACCGTTGCAGCATTAGCAGGTTTATATGTTGAGGGTACGTTACATCTTTTATTAGGTGGTGATAGCAAAGGTGCTGATTTTTCTGAACTCACTGATTTAATCAATCAACCTCATATTTCAACATATTGCTTTGGTCGTGATGGCAAACAACTAGCCGCACTTTCAAGTCAAAGCCATTTGTTTGAAACCATGGAACAAGCGATTTCATTTTTACGTCCACATTTAAAATCAGGCGATATGGTGTTATTATCTCCCGCTTGTGCAAGTTTGGATCAATTTGCCTCTTTTGAAAAACGTGGCGAAGAGTTTACTCGTTTAGCAAAATTAGCTTAAAGAATTAGGGTAGTAATGGAATTTATCAATAAAATTAAACAAAATTATGAACAATGGGCGAGAGTGACGCCGCAAGGATTACTTTACGATCGCGCATTGTTTTGGCTTTTTGTCGTGCTATTGCTGATTGGTTTAGTAGCGGTAACTTCTGCCTCTATGCCTTACAGTGCACGTGTATTTAATGATACATTCTATTTTGCTAAACGTGATGCCGTTTATGTCTTGCTTTCTTTAGCAACCTGCTATTTAACGCTCCAAATTTCTTCTTCTCAATGGGAAAAGTGGCACGCAAAAGTTTTCTTGTTAGCTATTGTTTTATTAATACTGGTTCTTGGTATCGGGACTTCTGTTAATGGCGCTAAACGTTGGATTTCTTTAGGAATTTTAAATTTCCAGCCTGCGGAATTTGCGAAGTTAGCGTTAACTTGTTTCCTGGCGAGCTATTTTACGCGTCGTTATGATGAAGTACGTGGTAAAAAATTCAGTGCAGCTAAGCCTTTCATTGTGATGGGCGTATTAGGGATATTCTTACTAGCTCAGCCTGACTTAGGGAGTACCGTTGTACTTTTCGTTATTACCTTTGGCATGCTTTTTATTGTCGGTGCGAATTTTTGGCAATTTATTTTGCTAATTGGTACAGGCATACTTCTCTTTGTATGGCTGGTTCTCTCCGCCTCTTATCGTTTAAAACGTTTTACCGGTTTCTTAGAGCCATTTAAAGATCCATACGGAACAGGATTCCAGCTGACTAACTCTTTGATGGCCTTTGGTCGTGGTGAAATTAGTGGGGAAGGACTCGGTAACTCCATTCAAAAACTCGATTATCTTCCTGAAGCACATACTGACTTTATCATGGCGATTATTGGTGAAGAGTTCGGTTTTATTGGTATTTTAGTGGTTGTGATTCTCTTAGGGTTACTGATTTTCCGAGCGATGAAAATCGGACGTGAATCACTCATGTTAGAACAACGTTTCCGTGGCTTTTTTGCTTTAGGTATTAGTTTCTGGATTTTCTTCCAAGGTTTTGTCAATCTAGGCATGGCCTTAGGGATGTTACCAACAAAAGGTTTAACTTTCCCATTAGTGAGTTACGGTGGTTCAAGTATCATTATTATGTCGGCGACCGTAGGGATTTTATTGCGTATTGACCATGAAAATAGATTACAACGAGGTGGTCAAGCGCGTTTGAGAGATGATTAGGAATATTGATGAGTAAAAAATTATTAGTTATGGCGGGTGGTACTGGTGGACATGTTTTCCCCGCCATCGCGGTTGCTCAAACCTTACAAAAAGAAGGTTGGGAAATTTGCTGGTTAGGCACAAAAGATCGCATGGAAGCACAGCTTGTACCAAAACATGGTATTCCAATTCGTTTTATTCAAATTTCAGGGTTACGTGGTAAAGGCATTAAAGCATTACTTGGTGCCCCTTTTGCTATTTTAAGAGCGGTATTGCAAGCTCGTAAAATTATCAAAGAATATCAACCTAATGCGGTATTAGGTATGGGTGGTTATGTATCTGGCCCAGGTGGCATCGCTGCAAAACTTTGTGGCGTGCCGGTTATTTTACATGAACAGAATGCCGTAGCGGGCTTAACCAATGAATGGTTAGCAAAAATTGCGACACGTGTATTACAAGCTTTTCCAACTGCATTCAAAGATGCCGAAGTGGTAGGAAACCCAGTTCGCCAAGATTTATTTGAAATGCCATCACCACAAGCGCGTTTTTCAGAAAGAAGTGGAAAATTGAGAGTGCTTGTCGTGGGGGGGAGTCAAGGTGCTCGCGTACTTAATCAAACGATTCCACAAGTAGTAGCACGTTTGGCAGATAAACTAGAAGTGCGTCATCAAGTGGGTAAAGGTTCAGTTGAGAGTGTGACCGCACTTTATGGTGAACACGCCGGTTCGGTCAAAATTACAGAATTTATTGATGATATGGCAGAAGCCTATGCCTGGGCGGATGTGGTGATTTGTCGTTCTGGTGCCTTAACTGTATGTGAATTAGCTGCAGTAGGGA
>JABZOY010000076.1:0-8220 GCA_015255025.1 Haemophilus sp. | reverse complement strand
GATTCAGGCAGTACTGATAATACCCAAGAAATCGCAGAACAATATGGTGCAAAATTTTATTCGCATCCTGATTGGCCAGGCTTTGGCAAACAACGCCAACGTGCACAACAATATGTCACCTGTGATTATGTTTTGTGGTTAGATGCCGATGAACGCGTCACTCCGAAACTTCGTGAATCCATTCAACAAGCGGTTCAACAAGATACGCCAAATACGGTTTATAATATTCCTCGTGTGAGTGAAGTGTTTGGGCGTGAGATTCGTCATTCAGGTTGGTATCCGGATTATGTGGTGCGTTTATATCGCACAAATTATGCTGGATATAATGATTCTCTGGTACATGAAAAAGTGGTTTATCCTGAAAACACGAAAGTACAGAAATTAACTGGAGATCTAGAGCATTTCACCTATAAAAGCATTCATCACTATTTGGTGAAGTCTGCTGGCTACGCCAAAGCTTGGGCTGACCAACGCCAAGCCAAAGGGAAAAAAGCAACGTTATGGCAAGGTATTAGCCATGCAATTGGTTGCTTTGTCAAAATGTACATTTTAAAAGCAGGCTTCTTAGATGGGAAACAAGGTTTTCTGCTTGCAGTACTTTCTGCCCACTCTACTTTTGTGAAGTATGCTGATTTGTGGGAACGCAATCAACATTAATCAAAAACAAAAAGTGCGGTTAAAATTAACCGCACTTTTTTATCTCTTTTAGAACAAGAAAATTAGTTTTTCGCTGCTGCCGCTGCTTTCACGATTACTGCAAACGCAGGCGCTTTAAGTGAAGCACCGCCTACTAATGCACCATCGATATCCGGTTGAGTGAATAATTCTGCTGCGTTAGCATCATTTACTGAACCACCGTATTGAATGATCACTTGATCTGCTACAGCTTGTGATTTTGCTGCGATGTGGCCACGGATAAATGCATGAACAGCTTGTGCTTGTGCTGGAGTTGCTGATTACCCGTGCCGATTGCCCAAATTGGTTCATAAGCAATCACAGCACCATTAAATGCTTCTACACCTAATGCATTGATGACTGCATCAATTTGACGCGCACATACTTCTTCCGTTTTACCTGCTTCGTTTTCAGCTTCAGTTTCACCGATACATAATACTGGCACTAAACCTGCTTCTTTTAATGCGCCAAATTTTTTCGCCACAAATTCATCGCTTTCTTTATGGTAAGTACGACGCTCAGAGTGACCGATAATGATGTATTTTGCACCAAAATCTTTTAACATTTCAGTTGAAATATCACCGGTGAAAGCACCTTTAACATTCACATCAACGTTTTGTGCACCTAAAGCAATTTGGCTGCCTGCAAGTGCCGCTTCGGCTGTACCTAAGTACATAACAGGTGGGGCAATTGCCACATCACAACCTGTTACACCTTGTAATTCAGCTTTTAATCCTTCGATTAATTCTTTGGTAAAGGCTTTGGAACCGTTTAATTTCCAGTTACCCATCACTAAAGGACGACGTGCCATTTTTGTTTCTCCATATTGAATAAATAAAAAGTGTGTTTACTATACCAAACTTTGAACAGATTTCTTTGTGCAAAATCACATTTTGAAAATTTTTTTAGGGAAATGATGATTATTTTGTGCTAAAAAGCTACAATCTACTGTACGGAACCGATAAAAAATAACCAATTTTATAAATAAACGGAAAATAGGTCTGGTAACAATGAAAATTTTCAAAGCCGAACAATGGAATATAGAAGTGCTTGCTCCACTCTTTGAAGCCTATCGACTTGCCAACGGAATGAGTGAAAATCCTGACCGCACTTTAACCTTTTTAACGAATCGTATACGTTTTAATGAAAGCATGTTTTTTGTTGCTGTAAACGAAAACTCACAGGCGATTGGTTTTGTTCAACTTTATCCTCGCTTATCCTCTTTACAACTACAACGCTATTGGCAATTAACTGATATTTTTGTCAAAGAAGATAAACATCAAACCGATATTTATGCAGCGCTTATTTCTAAAGCAAAAGAGTTTGTCCGTTATACACAATCTAACCGTTTAGTGGCGGAATTGAGCCAAGCTCAACAGAGTATTTTAGAACGCGAAGGATTTAAGCTAAACACTAAAAAAAGTTTGTTTGAATTAACTCTCTAATGCATACACTCCTCAATCAATATTGGGATTACTTGCGAATTGAACGCCAAGTAAGCCCACATACCCTCACTAATTATCAACATCAACTGGATGCCATTTTAGCGATTCTCGCTGAAAAAGGTATTCAGCACTGGCAGCAAGTAAATCCAAGCGTGGTTCGCCTTATTTTGGCGGAAAGCCGTAAGCAAGGTTTAAAAGAAAAGAGCTTGGCATTACGCTTATCTGCTCTTCGTCAGTTTTTCAGCTATCTTGTACAACAAGGGCAAATGAAAGTGAATCCGGCAACGGGTATTTCAGCACCGAAACAAGGCAAGCATTTACCGAAAAATATTGATGCTGAACAGGTCCAAAAATTGCTTTCAAATGACAGCAAAGATCCCATTGATTTGCGTGATCGTGCCATGATGGAATTGATGTATAGTTCAGGGCTTCGCTTATCTGAATTGCAAGGCTTAAATCTCAATAGCATTAACACCCGTGTACGTGAAGTAAGAGTGATTGGTAAAGGAAACAAAGAACGTATTGTGCCTTTTGGACGCTATGCTTCTCATGCAATTCAGCAATGGTTGAAAGTACGCCCTTTATTTAATCCAAAGGATGACGCCCTTTTTGTGAGCCAACAGGGAAATCGCCTTACTCATCGCTCTATTCAAAAACGAATGGAAACCTGGGGCATTCGACAAGGATTAAACAGCCATCTCAATCCGCATAAACTGCGTCACTCTTTTGCCACTCACATGTTGGAAGCGAGTTCAGATTTGCGGGCTGTTCAAGAGCTTTTAGGACACAGCAATTTGTCCACCACGCAAATTTATACGCATTTAAATTTCCAACATCTTGCAGAAGTGTATGATCAAGCCCATCCTCGAGCAAAACGAAAAAAATAAACAAAGTGCGGTCAAAAATCATCGTCTTTTTTAACCGCACTTCTAAACAAAAAGGCTACCTTCTGGTAGCCTTTATTCATTTCACTATAAGCTAAACGCTTGAATATAAGGCAGTTTACCTTTCTTCAGCATATCTTCAATACCGCTTTGATGGTCATTTTCACCTAAACCACGTAATTCGAAGGTGACACCAACGCTGTTGTCATAAACCACTTGGTCATTACGTTGGTTTTGGCGACTCGTCACATAACGTCTCGCCCCTACGCCAACAGACCAACAGCACGAGTTATATTGCACACCTACATATTGCTCAACTGGCTTTTTCAACGCAATATCTTGATAATATTTTCCCACAAGCGCCCAATTATCTGAGACTTCCCATGCAGCCACAACGCCAATCTGTTTAATGTCTTGTTGGTAACGGTTAGCAGAAGCACCCAAGTTTTGGTTGATGTACTCTTTGCTCGCATAACGATAATTTAACTGAATCAGATTATTCTTCATCGGGTTAAATTCCAAACTGCTATTCGCCAAGGAGGCTTTATCTAGCAATGTATCGTATTGGTAGCTACCGCGCCAATTCCATTTATCGCTAATTTTCCAGTTAGACTCCAAGGCCCAAGAAGAAGAGGATTTTGGCGTACGATTACTTGGATTATCATCAATTCTGGAGGCGGTTAAATAATAAATTTGCCCTGCTGAGAAATTAAAACGCTCATCGGCATTTTTATCATAAAGACGAGTTGTACCACCAAGCGTTATCTGGTTAGCAGATGAAATACGGTCTAAACCACTATAACGACGATCGCGGAATAATGAATAATAATCTTGCTGAACTAAAGCGGAATCATAACCAAAGCCAAGATAGTCATTAACTAACTTAGAACCAATATTGCTTTGATCCTTATATGGTCGATATAAGTATTGTGCGCGTGGTTCCAGTGTTTGTGTATAGCCATCAAATAAAGTTTTGTTGGTGACTAAAACTGTTTGTAAATCTACTTTTAATTGTGGCAATACACGATTTACGGATTTTTGTACCTCTTCTGCAGCAGAAGAAGAGCCTTTCTTCTGATTGTAATGCGTTGCATAAAGTTTGGTTTCAATATTCAAGTTTCCGTATTTATTTGACATTGCTGTAGACAAGCTTGGTTCAACATGAAAACGCCATGCTGTCGGCATCAAGGTACTATCATTATCAAAACGTACTGCTTGTGAGAACAACTTGAAATCTACCCAACCGTTCGCCAAATCATTTTTGTAATAATTAAAGTCGATTTGTGGCATTGCACGGTAAGGCCCCACAGAAACTTCATCAAAAATTTGGAATTGACGCGCAGAAATCGCAAAGTTGTAATTTGGTTTATAGTAAGCAATACGAGCATATTGGTTCGCGTAACCATCAGTACTGCTACCATAATCGGAATCAAAATCAGTAAAATAACGTTTATCACTTACCTTAGTGTAATCAACATTTAAACGCCAATTTTCAAGAAAAGAGGAAGTATGGTTCCAATAGAATAAATGACGCTTACGGCTATCGCTAGTATATTCATCATAACGATCACGTCCTAAATATTCTCCCGCAAGTTTACCTTCACCAACAGGTGTTAAATAACGGAATTCACCATTTAATTGCCAGCCACGACGAGACATATATTTTGGTGCAAATGTGGCATCGTAATTTGGTGCAATGTTCCAATAAATTGGTTGTTTATACCAATAACCATCACGGCTAGAATGACCGACTGTTGGCATTAATAAACCTGAACGACGACGATCACCAATCGGTAATTGTAGATAAGGAGTATAGAATACTGGCACACCTAATACTTTAAAACGTGCATGCCAAAATTCAGCATATTCTTCTTTGATGTGCTGACGAATCTCAGAGGCATCTACCGCCCAAGCATTATCATCCGGTAAACAAGAGGTAAATGTCGCATTTTTCATTAAACGATAATTATCACCTAACTCAATTTCTTGTGCTTTACCGCGACCTTGACGTCCTACAAGTTGGTAGTCAGCATCGGTGACGTTACCGTTTTTGCTATCTAAATTAAAACTCGCATCATTACCTAATAGATTAATTTGATTATCTTTGTAATCAAATCCGCCTCGCAAATAAGCCCAGCGTTGAGTTTGATTGCCCTCACCTGTTTGCTTGACTTCAACTGAATTCCCTACCAAATGGCGGTTTCCTTGTTTCAAATCCACATTGCCTTGATAAATTGCCTGAGTTGGCTGATTAATCTCTGCTTTATCTGCTTCAATATAAACTGGCAAATTATTGGCATCACCTTTCACGACCTCACCAGTAAAATGAGGCACACCAAGCAAACATTGAGAATGCAGATCGGCCAAACTTTGTTGACTATAAAGTGCGGTCAGAATTGAGATTGAAATTAAGGTATATTTTTTATTCATAATTCAGTTCTTATTCAGATGAAATTAGGGGGATTATACTGGAATATCACTTACAACAACAGCCATTTATATGGTCGTTAACTAACCCCATAGATTGCATAAAGGCATAACATGTGGTTTCCCCAACAAAGATAAAACCACGTTTCTTCAACGCTTTTGACATTGCTTTTGAGATTTCAGTTCTAGCGGGCACCACAGAAATATCGGGGACATCATTGATAATCGGTTGATGATTCACAAACGACCACACAAAATCACTGAAATTTTCACCGCACTTTTCCATGGCTAGATAGGCTTTAGCATTTTTTACAATGGCTTCCAGTTTTGCCCGATGGCGAATAAGTCCGGCATTTTCCATACAACGATCAATATCCTGTTCGGTCATTTGCGCGATTTTGGCAGGATCAAATTGATGGAATGCAGCCCGATAGGCTTCACGTTTTTTCAATACAGTAATCCAGGAAAGCCCCGCCTGTTGTCCTTCTAAACAGATTTTCTCAAACAGTTTTTGGCTGTCAAATTGTGGCTTACCCCATTCCTTATCGTGATAGTCGATATAAATCGGAAGTTCGCCCACCCAAGGGCATCTTGTACTCATGCCATATCCTTTTTGAGTTGTTCATAGATTGCGACAAAATCGGGCATCACCCCACGCCATAAATAAAATGAATGGGCGGCTTGCGCCACCAACATACCAAAACCATCGCTGACATTATTCAGACCTAAGGATTTACAGTAGGCAATAAAAGGCGTGTCACCACCTTTGGCATATTGCATATCATAGTAAGCTCGGGCTAATGATAAGATTGAGACATCAACAGCGGCGGTATGTCCGCTTAATCCGGCCGAAGTTGCATTGATCACTAAATCGTAGGTTTGCGCGGGAATCGCATCCATCGCGACAGCTTCAATTGTGCCGTAAGGTTTGAACTTATCTGCCAGTTGTTGCGCCTTTTCTAGGGTGCGGTTAGCCAAGACAATCTGCTGTTGTGCTTCCAATAAAGGCAGTAATACCCCTTTGGTTGCTCCACCGGCACCTAAAATTAAAATGCGTTGTTGTGGTTGAATCCAATCTAAGCGTTGCAAATCCGTCACTAAACCGATGCCATCGGTATTGTCCGCATAGAGTTTGCCGTTAGATAATTTTTTTAGTGTATTACAGGCTTCTGCCAGTTTCGCCCGTTCGCTATGTTCTTCAGCGAGCGCATAGGCGCGTTCTTTAAATGGTGCTGTGATATTGCAACCTTGCGCTCCTGCAGCAAAAAAGGCCTGTAATTGCTGCTCAAAATCCTCAAGGTCACCTAATTTGGCAACATATTCCATTGTTTGCTGGGTTTGCTTGGCAAATAAGCGATGAATCAACGGGGATTTACTTTGGGAAATAGGGTTGCCCCAAACGGCATAGTGCTGCATATCTTATCCTTGTCTGAATAGTTGGTTTGTGAGCAAATCACGAATTTCCGATGGATTTTGTGCTTGACCAACAGCTTCATCAAGCACGGGGAAATCTGCCCCAAATTGGGAGCGCACGGCATCTGCGCTGCGGCAAGGTGATTGACCGGTTAAGTTGGCGCTGGTTGAGGTCAGAGCAAAGCCTGTTTCTTCGCATAAGGCTTTGACGGCAGGATGAGTACATAAACGCACCGCAATGCTATTAAATAGCCCCGTCAGGAAATGTGGAACCTCTGTCTTAGCCGGTACCACCCAGGTGATTGGATGATCGTATTGTGCCTGTAAGCGTGAAAGTTGTTTGTCTGATAAATGGGAGAAATCAACAAAGGGCTGTAAAAAATGCAAGCTCGGCGCGACTAAAATAAGGCCTTTTTCAATTGGACGTTGTTTTAAATTAAGTAATTTTCTGACCGCACTTTCACTTAGCGGATTACAGCCCAAACCGAATACTGCTTCAGTAGGATAGGCGACCACTTCATCTTGCATTAAACGGGTGGCAATTTGTTGTACATTCATTTTTCGTTCTCAAAAATATATCGACAGCTTTTATTTGCACATTGCCACACTTGGTGTTCGGCATTTTCACTTTTTAATAGTGCTAGTGGAAAATGGCATTGTGGACAAGGAATAGCATAGGGTTTTGCGGGCAAGGAAAATTTGCAATGGGGAAAGTTATCGCAGCCATAAAAGATTTTCCCTTGTCGTCCGCGACGAGCAACTAAATGCCCTTTATGGCACTCTGGGCAGTCAATGGATTGTTCTTCATCCTGTTGCTCATGCACCACAAAATCACAATCGGGATAATGGCTGCAGCCAATAAACATGCCAAAGGCACCTTGTTTGAGTTGGAGTGGGTTGCCACATTGCGGACAGGTTTCATCAAGCTCTTTCAACACCTTATATTCCACCTTATGCAAAGGACGCAAATAATCACAGGCAGGATATGCCGAACAACCTAAAAACAGTCCTTTTTTACCCTGTTTCATTTGTAAAGGCGCGCCGCATTGTGGGCAATATTCTTCGTGTTTTGTGTGTTGGAAAAGACTTTGACTCATACGCTGTCCCTATGCTTGTAGCATTGCTTCCAATTCTTCCTGGGCCGCTAACCAATCCATTTCGACTTCTTCCAATGCTTTCTTCACCTCTACTTGCTGTGCCAAAAGTGCGGTCAATTTTTGTTTATTTTCTGCGCTGTACAGTTCGGAATCTGCCAATTGGCTTTCAATCTCCGCAAGATTGGAGGCATGTTTATTCATTTTTTCCTCCAATTGAGTGATTTTTTTACGAAGAGGCGCAGTTTGTTGGCGAAGTTCGGCCTCACGACGTTTTTGTTC
>JABZOY010000075.1:0-8364 GCA_015255025.1 Haemophilus sp. | reverse complement strand
CATGTTTAAGTGGTGAATTTGGAATGCCTTCACCATCAACTGACAGATAGAAATCCGCATTAAGGCGTAGTGTATGATTTCGTACATCACTGCCCTGCTCAGCATTTTCTAAATTGAAATAAGCGTGGGTTGTTAAATTAAGCGCGGTATCTTTATCACTTTCTGCTTCGTATTCAATTTTTACGGTATTTTCATCAGTCAGTGTGTAAAGCACATTAACTTGTACATTGCCTTCAAAACCTTGATCTCCATCAGGAGACACAAGAGAAAAACGCACAAAATTCTGACCGCACTCTTCGACTTTCCAACGGCGTTTATCAAAGCCTTCTTTACCACCATGTAATTGATGTTTGCCTTGATTAGCGACCAGCTGGATTGTTCGCTCACCTAATGCAAATTGGGCGTTAGCAATACGGTTCGCATATCGCCCTACGCTTGCCCCCAAATAAGCAGTTTGATGAGGATAATCCTCCACTTTGCAGCCAAGTAACACTTCTCGCAACTCACCATTCACAGGGACTTTACAAGAAAGCCAAGTGGCTCCCCAATCCATAAATTGCACGGTCATGCCATTCGAATTGGTGAGTTGAACAAGTTGATAAGGCTGTCCATTTGGTGCATTGAACGCCGTTTTTTCTAGCATAGACTCACTCCTTGTGAGGCAGTGCAAACGTAGAAATCTTCTTTTAAGCCAGTTTGTTTTTCATAATTATCGGCAATGATTTTACGCACGGCTTCGACTTTATCATGAGGAGCAAGGGCAACAATGCAACCACCGAAACCACCGCCGGTCATTCTCGCGCCACCAGTTTTACCAATGACTAATTGAGCGAGTTCCACAAGATAATCAATTTGTGGCACAGTAATCTCGAAATCATCACGCATGGACTCGTGAGATTGCCCCATTAATTCGCCTAATTTTGTTAAATCGTTATGTTTTAATGCTTCAACCGCATCAAGTACACGTTGATTTTCAGTCACTACATGGCGTGCACGTTTGGCCACCAAAGAATTAAGTGCGGTCAATTCTGCTTCTCTTTTTTGAAATTCTTCTACTGACACATCACGTAAGGCTTTTACGCCAAAAAACTCTGCGGCTTTTTCACATTGCCAGCGGCGTGTGTTGTATTCACCCGTGACCAAATCATGCGGTACATTTGAGTTCACAATAATGACGGCGACATCTTTTGGCACAGGTGTCGGTTGTGTTTCTAAGCTACGGCAATCAATCATTAAGAGATGATCTTTTTGTCCTAAAGCGGAAATTAATTGATCCATGTTCCCGCAATTTGCGCCTACAAATTTGTTTTCAGCTTTTTGACCAATTAAAGCAATTTCTGTATGTGTTAAAGGTAAATCACCGAGTTGTTGGCAGAACTTACCCGTCGCCACTTCAAGCGCTGCAGAAGAACTTAAACCGGAAGAATGTGGCACATTGCCGGAAATTACTAAATCAGCGCCTTGTTTAAATTGCGGGCAGCGTTCTTGAATAAATTTCACGACACCGCGCACATAATTCGCCCATTTTTGCTCACTTTGAGGGAAATCTTCATTAAGAGAAAAGGTATCCTCAAGATCAAGATCTGCGGCATAAACATTCCAAATATGATCAGCACGTTTTGATCCCGCAATGGCTGTACCATAATTGATCGCACAAGGCATCACAAAGCCATCGTTGTAATCCGTATGTTCGCCGATAATGTTTACACGACCAGGCGCATACACGGTCAGTTCAGGTTGCTTGTTATATTTTTGCGTAAAAATGTGTTGGGATTTTTGGACTGGAGTCATATTATTTTCCTTTATCTTTCACACTCCCTCTTAACTCAAGAGGGAAAGGGTTTCTTAACGTTCTTTATAATGTACTTCGCTTAACGCACGTAATCTTTCTGCTGCTTGTTCAGCGGTGAGGTCACGTTGGCTTTCACCTAACATTTCATAACCCACCATAAATTTGCGAACCGTAGCTGAACGCAATAATGGTGGATAAAAATGCGCATGAAGCTGCCAATGTTCGTTATCTTCGCCATTAAATGGTGCTGCATGGAAGCCCATCGAATAAGGGAAAGACGTTTCAAATAAGTTGTCGTATTTCGTTGCCAGCTTTTTCAAGATCACAGCAAGATCTTTAGCTTGAGCATCGGTTAATTCTGTTAAGCGTTTGACATGCACTTTTGGCAATAACAAGGTTTCAAACGGCCACACAGCCCAATAAGGCACTACCGCAACCCAATGTTCGGTTTCCACCACAATACGTTCTTTTTTCTCTAATTCTTTTTGAACGTAATCTACTAAAAGTACCGAACCGTGTTTTTCATAATAATTTCGTTGAGCAACATCTTCGCGAGCAACTTCATTCGGCAAAAAGCTGTTTGCCCAAATTTGTCCGTGCGGATGGGGATTGGAACATCCCATTGCCGCACCTTTATTTTCGAAAATCTGTACCCACTGATATTTTTGACCCAGTTCACGCAATTGTTCTTGCCACACTTTAATCACTTCTTCAATTTCAAGTGCGGTCAATAATGGTAATGTTTTACTGTGATCTGGCGAAAAACAAATAACACGGCTTTCACCACGCGCTTGGCTCATTTGGAAAAGCGGATCGGCAGATTGCTCTGGCGCGGGTGTATCTTCTAATAAAGCCGAGAAATCATTTTTGAATACATAAGGTTTATGATAATCCGGATTAGGTTCACCTGTAATACGCTTATTACGAGGGCAAAGATAACAGTTTGGATCATGAGTTGGCTTTTGTTCCTCACTCACTTTTTCTTGTTGCCCCTGCCATGGACGTTTAGCACGATGTGGCGAGACTAAAACCCATTGGTCAATTAACGGATTATAACGACGATGCGGATGATCTGTCGGTTCAAATATGGTTTCGCTCATATTTTTGCTCCAAAATGTAAACGATTACAAATTTTTCTTCATAAGATAACAAATTAAAAAAAATAAACCGTGATCATTATCACAAAATCAGGAAATAAGGCGATAGCCCAATCACTTTTTTGTGACGAATGTAGCATTTTTGAAAGTAACCGCTTTCAATTTTATTCAAATTTACTATGATAATTGCTATGAAAAAATGAATGAGAGCCCTGTTATGCCTACAATTCGAGATGTTGCTGAATTAGCTTGCGTGTCGGTTGCCACTGTTTCCCGGGTGATTAATCACTCCCCATCTGTGAGTGAAAAAACCCGTTATTCAGTACAACACGCGATGGAGGTTTTAAATTATCAACCCAATGCAAACGCACAAGCTCTGGCGGTACAAAATACTGATACCATCGGCGTGGTGGTTACTGATGTAACGGATCCCTTCTTTGCTATCTTGGTCAAATCAGTCGATAAAGTGGCTGAAGAACATCAAAAAACGATTTTGATCGGTATTGGATACCACCATGCAGAAAAAGAGCGAGAAGCCATTGATACCTTGCTGCGCAAGCGTTGTAGCTGTTTAGTCGTTCATTCCAAAGCCCTTTCTGACGAAGAATTACGTCATTATCTTGAAAATGTACCGGGTATGGTTGTGATTAACCGTGTGATTTCAGGTTATGAAAATCGTTGCGTCAGTCTTGATAACAGACAAGGTACCTATCTCGCGACTGAAATGCTGATTCGTTATGGTCATAAGCACATCGCCTACATTGGATCTAATCACGGTATTTTAGATGAAACCGAACGTAAAGAAGGTTATTTGGCCGCTTTAAGAGATCATCACTTTCCTATTGTCGAACAAGCCATTGTGCATAATTCGCCTGATTTTGAAGGCGGTGAAAAGGCGATGATTGATTTATTGAGCTACAACTCCAACCTAACAGCGGTGGTCGCCTATAACGATACAATGGCAGCGGGTGCAATTTCCGTTTTAAATGAAAACAATATCAAAGTGCCGAAACAGTTTTCCATTGTGGGCTTTGATGATATGCCAATTGCTCGATATTTGATTCCGAAGCTTACCACCATTCGCTATCCAATTGATTTAATGGCAAATTATGCGGCAAAACTGGCATTAAGCTTAGTTGATTCGTCTATTGTTACACCGACTGTTGTCCAATTTAATCCAACCTTGGTGAGACGTTTTTCTGTAGAAAATGCAATGAAACCGTGATGGAGATCACAAATTTAAACATTGCCATGTAATCGTTTTCATTTATGTGAGTTTGATCACAGATTAACAATTTTTATTTCGTTATGATGGATTCAGTTGCAATAGATGTACGCAACATTCCTCTATTTGGTATATAAAAATCAACAATAAAATCTCTTTCTCTAATAGGAGCGTTTTTATGAAAAAAACAGCAGTATTAAGTGCGGTCGCTTTAGCAATCGGTTTAGGTTCAGCAACTTCAGGTTTCGCAGCCGATAACCGTATTGGTGTTACCATTTATAAATATGATGACAACTTCATGTCATTAATGCGTAAAGAAATCGATAAAGAAGCGAAAGCCCTTGGCGGCATTGAGTTATTAATGAATGACTCTCAAAATGCACAATCTATTCAAAACGACCAAGTAGATGGTTTGCTTTCTAAAGGTGTAAAAGCCCTAGCCATTAACTTAGTAGACCCAGCTGCAGCTTCAACTGTTATCAACAAAGCGAAACAAGATGACATTCCTGTTGTTTTCTTCAATAAAGATCCTGGTGCAAAAGCTATCGGTAGCTATGAGCACGCTTACTATGTTGGTACCGACCCGAAAGAATCTGGTTTAATCCAAGGTGACTTAATTGCGAAACAATGGAAAGCAATGCCAGCCTTAGACTTAAATAAAGACGGTAAAATCCAATATGTATTATTAAAAGGTGAACCAGGCCACCCAGATGCTGAAGCACGTACTAAATATGTGATTGAGCAATTAAATGCTAAAGGTATTCCAACCGAGCAATTATTTATTGATACCGGTATGTGGGATGCAGCGATGGCTAAAGATAAAGTGGATGCATGGTTATCTAGCTCTAAAGCTAACGAAATTGAAATGATCATTTCAAACAATGACGGTATGGCGTTAGGTGCGTTAGAAGCAACCAAAGCACACGGTAAAAAATTACCAATCTTTGGTGTGGATGCATTACCAGAAGTACTTCAATTAATTAAGAAAGGCGAAATTGCTGGTACTGTGTTAAACGATGGTGTTAACCAAGGTAAAGCAGTTGTTCAACTTTCTGCAAACCTTGCTAACGGTAAAGCAGCAACAGAAGGTACAAAATGGAAATTAGAAAACCGTGTTGTACGTATTCCTTATGTTGGTGTGGATAAAGATAACCTAAGTGAATTCTTAAAATAAGAAAATCTATTGCTTTTCTTTAATTTTAGGGGGAAAGGAAACCCAAATTCCCTTTCCCCCTTTTTGATGAGGTTGGATATGACAACTCAAACCCAAGACAGTGATGTACTACTGACGATGACGGATGTCAGTAAGTCTTTCCCCGGTGTAAAAGCCCTTGATCACGCCAATCTAACAGTTCGTTCTCACTCTGTTCATGCCTTAATGGGCGAAAACGGGGCGGGTAAATCGACATTATTAAAATGCCTCTTCGGAATTTATGCAAAAGACGAAGGTGAAATTTTATTCTTAGGCAAACCTGTTGATTTTAAAACATCAAAAGAAGCCCTTGAAAATGGGATTTCAATGGTTCACCAAGAACTAAACTTGGTGCGTCAAACCAGTGTAATGGATAACTTATGGTTGGGTCGTTACCCACTTAAAGGTCCTTTTGTGGATCACGCCAAAATGTACCGTGATACCAAAGCGATTTTCGATGAATTGGACATTGATGTTGATCCAAGAGAAAAAGTGGCCAAACTTTCCGTTTCACAAATGCAGATGATCGAAATTGCGAAAGCGTTCTCTTATAACGCTAAAATCGTAATTATGGATGAGCCAACATCCTCACTTTCAGAAAAAGAAGTGGAACATCTTTTCAAAATTATTCAAAAATTAAAAGATCGCGGTTGTGGCATTATTTATATTTCACACAAAATGGATGAAATTTTCAAAATTTGTGATGAAATCACCATTCTTCGTGATGGTAAATGGATCAATACCGTTCAAGTTAAAGGCACCACCATGGAAGAAATTGTTTCAATGATGGTAGGTCGTGAATTAACACAACGTTTCCCAGAAAAAACAAACGTACCAAAAGAAATCACGCTTGAAGTGGAACATTTAACAGCGGTAAACCAACCGTCTATTCAAGATGTTTCCTTTAATTTACGCAAAGGTGAAATTTTAGGTATTGCGGGTCTTGTTGGTGCAAAACGAACCGATATTGTGGAAGCCATTTTTGGTGTCCGCGAATTAAAAGAAGGGACGATCAAGCTCAACGGAAAAATCGTGAAAAATCATACCGCACTTGAGGCGATTAACCACGGTTTTGCTTTAGTAACTGAAGAACGTCGTTCAACCGGGATTTATTCAAACCTAAGCATTGAATTTAACTCTTTGATTTCAAATATGAAATCTTACCTCACTCCTTGGAAATTGCTCAGCAATAAAAAAATGGCAAGCGATACACAGTGGGTGATTGATGCGATGAACGTTAAAACACCTTCTCACAAAACAACGATTGGCTCGCTTTCTGGTGGTAACCAACAAAAAGTGATTATCGGCCGTTGGCTTTTAACCCAACCAGATATCTTAATGCTCGACGAACCAACTCGTGGTATTGATATTGGGGCAAAATTTGAAATTTATCAGCTCATTCAAGAACTCGCTAAAAAAGATAAAGGCATCATCATGATTTCATCAGAAATGCCGGAATTATTAGGCGTAACAGACCGAATTTTGGTCATGAGTAATGGTCGTGTTGCAGGCATCGTTGAAACGGCAAAAACGTCTCAAGAAGAAATTTTGCAACTTGCCGCAAAATATTTATAAATCATAAAGGAACAAATTATGAGTGCCTTACAAAAAAATAAATCATTCGATTTCTTAAAACAAAATGCGATTTATTTTGTGTTGTTGATTTTACTTGGCATCATCATCGCACAAGATCCAACATTCTTGAATGTTCGCAACTTTAGTAACATTTTAACTCAATCATCCGTCCGTCTCATTATCGCCCTTGGTGTTGCAGGCTTGCTTATCACTCAAGGTACCGACTTATCAGCTGGTCGCCAAGTAGGTTTAGCAGCGGTTATTTCTGCTACCCTCTTACAATCAATGGAAAACATGAATCGTGTGTTCCCTGATTTAGGTGAAATTCCTATTCCGGTAGTTATCCTGACTGTTTGTGCGGTAGGTGCTGTAATCGGCTTAGTGAATGGTTTAGTTATCGCTTATCTCAATGTAACCCCGTTCATTGCAACAATGGGTACCATGATCATCGTTTACGGTTTTAACTCACTTTATTATGATGGCGTAGGTGGCTCACCAATTGCAGGTTTCAGTGAATCTTTCTCTAACTTCGCACAAGGCTTCTTCAGACTTGGTTCGTTCAAATTATCCTACATCACTATTTATGCGGCAATTTGTGCATTCTTAGTTTGGGTAATGTGGAATAAAACACGCTTCGGTAAAAATATCTTTGCTATCGGTGGTAACCCTGAAGCTGCAAAAGTATCTGGCGTAAACGTAGCGCGTAACCTTGTTGTGATTTACATGATTGCAGGTATGTTCTATGCATTCGGTGGTATGTTAGAAGCAGGCCGTATCGGTAGTGCTACCAACAACCTCGGTTTCATGTATGAATTAGATGCGATTGCTGCCTGCGTAGTAGGTGGTGTATCTTTCGCTGGTGGTGTGGGTACTGTTATCGGCGTAATCACGGGTGTTATCATCTTCACCGTTATTAACTACGGTTTAACTTACATCGGTGTAAACCCTTACTGGCAATATATCATTAAAGGTAGCATTATCATCCTCGCAGTTGCTATTGACTCCTTGAAATACGCGAAGAAAAAATAATTAAAAACAACGATAAAAATAACCGCACTTTAGTAATAAAGTGCGGTTTTATTTTGGGGTAAATTCTTAAAACAAAAAAGCGAGCCTCTCAGCTCGCTTGATTAATCGCATCAATTACTCGTATTCATCTAACCATTTCAACAAAATCGCTTCAAGAATACTCTCGTTAGATTTCATTGGATCATCATCAAAACCGTCCAATTCGCAAATCCATTTATGTAAATCCGTGAAACGTACCGTTTTAGGATCTAAATCTGGATTACGATCATACAACTCTTCTGCAATATGTTGTGCATCAGTCCATTTCATTAGTGAGCCGCCTCATTCGCATGGTTAATATTATATTTAGGGATTTCCACCACTAAATCTTCATCGCCCACGATACATTGGCAAGAAAGGCGGCTATCCATTTCTAAGCCCCATGCTTTATCCAACATGTCTTCTTCTTGATCGC
>JABZOY010000074.1:0-8379 GCA_015255025.1 Haemophilus sp. | reverse complement strand
CCTAATAGCATTAACACGCAGACAGCAAAGACAACAGAGAATTCATTTCCTTTTGTTTTCTTGGTGAGAGACATTAATCCGGCATTGAATGCTCCAGTTTTGTTTATCACACCAATCATTCCACCGAGTATGAAAATAAAAATCATAATATCCGCGACTTCAATGGTGCCATCCACCATGGCGTGAATCATATCGGTAATGCCTTTTTCGTGTTGTTCAATGCGTTGATAGGTATCGGGGATAGCAATCGGCTTTTTGATAATGCCGTTGGTGAAATTAGAAAGTTGAATTTTGATATTGAGTTGATTAAGGGTTTGTTCTGTTGCTGGATAGCTTTGATCGGGAATTCCGTGGGTTTTGACAATAAAATGATTTTCGGTGCTGTCGTAGGAAAGTTTAGAGTAGGACCCTGAGGGAATAAGCCAAGTAAGACCAATAGCAATAAGAAGAATAATAAAGAGAATGCTAAATGCGGAAGGGAATTTCATCTTTTTCTTTGATGCTTCCATTATGGAGAACTCCTTGTGTTCGGATTAATCAATAAGCCGAGCGCGTATTCTACACAAAATGAGCAAAAAAGCAAAGCGAGATTTTTGAAAGAATGCAATAATATCTGGGTGAGCAATCGTTTACCTAGGCCAGGCTTTATTTTGAGTAAGCCTGGCTTAAGTCTATTTTATTTAGGAAAATTGAGTAATTTTTTCACTCAAATCATCCAACATTTCATAACGTTTTCGGTACATAGAACGTTTTTTGCTGGCGATTTCTTCCAGTGGTTTGCGAGCACTTTCAAGCGGTAATTGCCAATATTGACCAGTTAATTGCCCTTGGTTTTCTTGCCAGAATTCATCGTAGTTGAATAGGATTTTACTGCGAGCAGATAAACGGTATTTACCTTGTGAAGTGTGAGGGATACCGATTAATTCACATTGCCATTTTTCAGCTAACAAGCGGAAAACATTCATCAACATAAACATTGGACGAACACCGTGTAATTCTTTTGTGGCTTGTTTCACAGCTTCTTGCGCCTCTTCATAAGAAGGGCCTTGAATTGAGGCGATAAGTAATTTATTTGGCTTTAAAAAGGTGAAAGAAGCATCATAAATGCTACGCCCATCATTGTCTTTCAAGTTAATGGAAAAATAACCTTCGAAAGGGTCAATCTGGTTGATATTGAAATAGATACCAAGTTGATCCGTTAATTGCGCTAATAAAAGGGATTTTTCTTGTAGCAATTTTTTACAAAATTCAACGCCCATTTTTTCTTCAAGCATTAGCAGATTATTGGTAATGGCATTGAGTCGATCGGTTGCAGAAAAACGTTTGTCACAATAGGTCGCGAGCAATGCATTAAAACGATATGGATTTTGTTGAAAAAGTGGAATCCAGGTTTGATGAGTATTTAAGAAATCAACCAATGCATCACATTGTTTTTTTAATAAAAATTTGCGTCCGTAATAACGGGCTTTATCCCTTAATTGTTTTTTTAATGGATGATTACAAGAATCGGGCAGTAATTCTTGAAAGGTCGCGAAAGTAATAGTTTGTTTTGCTGTCATAATGGATAAAGTGCGGTTATTTTTTCAAACGTTTTTTATTGGGTAAAATCATGCTGATTTTTGACCGCACTTATTGTACCTGTATTCCATGGTTTTTCCAATTAACCATCAATAAAGGTGGTTCTTTACTTGCCTATTTTTCGATTTCTCCTTAATATGCCAAATCCTACCTTGAATTTATGCAACTCATCCCCATATTCAATGAAATTATAGAATTGATGTAAGAGAGATAATTATGAACGCCAAAAGAACTCAACAACGTACACTTCCTGTATTGCCATTACGGGATGTTGTCGTTTTCCCTTATATGGTGATGCCACTTTTTGTTGGGCGCGCAAAATCCATTAGTGCCCTTGATGAGGCCATGAATGAGGGCAAACAATTATTATTGGTGTCACAAAAGCAAGCGGATTTAGAAGAACCTACCGTTGATGATGTATTCGATGTCGGGACGATTGCGAATATTATTCAACTATTAAAATTGCCAGACGGCACAGTAAAAGTGTTGGTGGAAGGGCAACAACGCGCGAAAATCAATCAATTAAATGATGGTGAAGACCATTTTTCTGCGGAAGTCACACCAATTGAAACCTCATTTGGTGATGAAAAAGAATTAGATGTGGTGAAGGCAGCTGTTTTAAATGAATTTGAAAGCTATCTTCAACTCAATAAAAAAATTCCTGCAGACGTTTTAGGGGCACTTCAACGCATTGATGATGCCGATCGTTTAGCGGATACCATGGCTGCGCATATTCCAGTAACCGTTCGTCATAAACAAAGCGTATTAGAGCTTGCAGATGTGCAAGAGCGTTTAGAATACTTGCTCGGCATGATGGAATCTGAAGCGGATATTCTTCAAGTTGAAAAACGCATCCGTGGCCGTGTTAAAAAACAAATGGAGAAAAGCCAGCGTAACTATTATCTTAGCGAACAAATCAAAGCGATTCGCAAAGAAATGGACGAAGGTGAAAGTGAAGATACCATTGATGAAGTTGAACAACTTCGTCAAAAGGTTGAAGCTGCAGGTATGCCGGCAGATGTGCGCGAAAAAGTAGAGAGTGAGTTACAAAAACTTAAAATGATGTCAGCGATGTCTGCGGAAGCAACAGTGGTGCGTAGCTATGTTGAGTGGATGCTTCAAGTACCATGGCATAAACGCACTAAAGTGAAGAAAGATATCGCAAAAGCACAACAGGTTTTAGATGCGGATCACTACGGTTTAGAACGTGTGAAAGAACGCATTTTAGAATACCTTGCGGTACAAGCTCGCTTAAATAAAATCAAAGGCCCAATCCTTTGCTTAGTCGGGCCGCCAGGGGTGGGTAAAACCTCACTGGGTCAATCTATTGCGAATGCCACAGGTCGTAAATATGTGCGTATGGCATTAGGTGGAGTACGTGATGAAGCAGAAATCCGTGGTCACCGTAAAACTTATATTGGTGCATTACCGGGTAAATTGATTCAAAAAATGGCAAAAGTTGGCGTGAAAAACCCACTCTTCTTGCTTGATGAAATCGATAAAATGTCTTCGGATATGCGTGGTGATCCAGCATCAGCCTTGTTAGAAGTGCTTGATCCGGAACAAAATACCACCTTCAATGATCACTATCTTGAAGTGGACTACGATTTGTCTGATGTGATGTTTGTGGCAACCTCAAACTCCATGAATATTCCGGGTCCATTGCTAGACCGTATGGAAGTTATTCGTCTTTCTGGTTATACCGAAGATGAAAAACTCAATATTGCGATGCGTCATTTGTTGCAAAAACAAATTGAACGTAATGGATTGAAAAAAGGCGAATTAACCATCGAAGAAAACGCCATTTTAGATATTATCCGTTATTACACCCGTGAAGCCGG
Source organism: Haemophilus sp. (assembly GCA_015255025.1). Classification (GTDB taxonomy): domain Bacteria; phylum Pseudomonadota; class Gammaproteobacteria; order Enterobacterales; family Pasteurellaceae; genus Haemophilus_D. The sequence continues at coordinate 4,960 of JABZOY010000074.1, read as the reverse complement.
TGTGCGTGGATTAGAGCGTGAGATTTCTAAAATCTGTCGTAAAGCGGTGAAGAATTTATTAGTCAATCCAAAAGTAAAATCCATTATCGTTAATTCAGATAACTTGCATGACTATCTTGGTGTGAAACGTTTTGAATTCGGTAAAGCGGATACGCAAAACCGTGTAGGCGAAGTAACAGGCCTTGCATGGACAGAAGTGGGCGGTGACTTACTGACTATTGAAACTGCGTCAGTGGTTGGCAAAGGTAAATTAACCTTCACCGGTTCATTAGGCGATGTGATGAAAGAATCTATCCAAGCAGCGATGACCGTAGTCCGTGCACGTGCTGAAAAATTGGGTATCAATTCTGAATTCCATGAAAAACGTGATATTCATATTCACGTGCCAGATGGTGCTACACCAAAAGATGGTCCAAGTGCAGGTATCGCAATGTGTACCGCATTGGTTTCTTGCTTAACGGGTAACCCAGTGCGTGCCGATGTCGCGATGACAGGTGAAATCAGCCTACGCGGTAAAGTATTACCAATTGGCGGATTGAAAGAAAAATTACTTGCGGCGCATCGTGGTGGCATTAAAACTGTATTGATTCCAAAAGATAATGTGAAAGATTTGGAAGAAATTCCAGATAACGTGAAAGAAAATTTAGCGATTCATGCGGTAGAAACCATTGATGAAGTGTTAGGCTTAGCGTTAGAGAATCCACCAGAAGGCATTGAATTCGTGAAAGTGGAAACGAAAGCGAAAGCACCTCGCCGTAAAGCTGCGACTAAAACAGCAAGAGCGGTCAATTAATGACTCATTTTTAGGGCTTGTGAAAACAAGCCCTTTTGACTTTTAATTATGCAAAAATTTCCTCCTCTTTCCCTTTATGTTCACATTCCTTGGTGTGTGCAGAAATGCCCTTATTGTGATTTCAATTCGCATGCACAGAAAGGCACAATTCCTGAACAAGAATATGTGCAACATCTGATCGCCGATCTTGAGGCAGACTTAGAGAAATATCAGGCTAGTATTCAAAATCGTCCACTTCATTCAATTTTTATTGGTGGTGGCACGCCGAGTTTATTTTCAGCAGAAAGTATCAAGTTGTTATTGGCAGAAATTCAACGTCGCATTCCTTTTTCAGAGAATATTGAAATCACTATGGAAGCCAATCCTGGCACCGTGGAAGCAGAGCGTTTTAAAGGTTATGTGGACGCTGGTGTAACACGTATTTCTATGGGCATCCAAAGTTTTAATGACGATAAATTACAACGTTTAGGGCGTATTCATAATGCGGCGGAAGCTAAAAGTGCGGTCAGTTTGGCGAAAGTTTCTGGGTTAAAAAGTTTTAATCTAGATTTAATGCACGGCTTGCCAAACCAAACGCTTGAGGAGGCTTTAGATGATTTGCGACAAGCCATAGAGCTTGCTCCGCCACACCTTTCTTGGTATCAACTCACCATTGAACCCAATACCATGTTTGCTTATCGTCCACCTACGTTGCCGGATGATGATGCGCTGTGGGATATTTTTGAGCAAGGTCACCAACTTTTAACCGAAGCCGGTTATCAGCAATATGAAACATCCGCTTATGCGAAACCGGGCTTTCAGTGTCAGCATAATTTGAATTATTGGCGATTCGGGGATTATTTGGCGATAGGCTGTGGTGCACATGGAAAACTCACTTTCCCTAATGGTGATATTTTACGTTTTTCTAAAACGAAGCATCCAAAAGGGTATTTGCGAGGAGAGTACCTTTATGAAGAAAAAAACGTGGAAAAAAATGACCGCGCTTTTGAATTCTTCATGAATCGCTTCCGCTTATTGGAAGCGGTGCCAAAACAAGAGTTTGAGCATTACACGGGGCTTTCGCAAAGTGCGGTCAAAAATCAAATTGATTTTGCCATTCAACAGAATTATATCGTCGAAACACTGGATTCTTGGCAAGTCACCGAACACGGAAAATTGTTTTTAAACGAGCTGTTAGCACTTTTTTTAGATGAATAAAATTTTTTCATCATCACGAATAAATTTTTACACTTGTTTATTTAATAGTGTCGTATTAAAGTAAGGCAAACGTTTACGTTGTTATCCACGATTTAAAAGGGAGAGAAAAATGGACCAATTAGAAATGAAAAAATTAGCGGCACGTGCGGCGTTAAAATATGTTAAGCCCGATACCATTGTTGGCGTGGGAAGTGGTTCAACAGTGAATTGTTTTATTGAAGCCTTAGGTGAATTAAAAGATCAAATTCAAGGCGCGGTAGCAGCATCTAAAGCCTCAGAAGAATTGTTACGTAAACAGGGTATTGAAGTGTTTAGTGCTAACGATGTATCCAGTTTAGATATTTATGTGGATGGCGCAGATGAAATCAATCCACAAAAAATGATGATCAAAGGCGGCGGTGCGGCACTGACTCGCGAAAAAATTGTGGCCGCTTTAGCGAAAAAATTTATTTGTATTGTGGATGCTAGTAAACAAGTGGATGTGTTAGGTAGCACGTTCCCATTGCCAGTAGAAGTGATTCCAATGGCACGTTCACAAGTTGGTCGTAAATTAGTTTCTCTTGGTGGTGCGCCAGAATATCGTGAAGGCGTGGTGACGGATAACGGCAACGTGATTTTAGATGTACATAACTTCGCAATTTTAAATCCAGTGGAAATGGAAAAAGAATTGAATAATGTCGCGGGTGTGGTAACAAATGGTATTTTTGCCTTACGTGGGGCGGATATTGTGATTGTTGGTACGCCAGACGGCGCAAAAATTATTGATTAATAAAAATAAGGAAGCAAACATGACAAACAAAGTCTCACTCGACAAATCAAAAATTAAATTTGTGCTATTAGAGGGCGTGCACCAAAGTGCATTAGATACCTTACATGCGGCTGGCTACACCAATATTGACTTTTACAAAAAAGCTTTAGATGGTGATGAGCTAAAAGAAGCGATTAAAGATGCCCATTTTATCGGCTTACGTTCGCGTACCCAATTAACTGCTGAAATGATTGAAGCTGCACCGAAGCTTATTGCTATTGGCTGTTTCTGTATCGGTACCAACCAAGTGGATCTTAATGCAGCAAAAATGCGTGGGATTCCAGTATTTAATGCACCGTTCTCTAATACACGTTCTGTGGCTGAATTAGTGTTGGGTGAGATTTTGCTCTTAATGCGCAATATTCCTCAAGCGAATGCAGATGTGCATCGTGGTTTATGGAATAAATCGGCAGTGGGTTCTCATGAAGTGCGTGGCAAAAAATTAGGTATCGTGGGTTATGGCCATATCGGTTCGCAATTAAGTATTATTGCGGAGTCTCTAGGGATGGAAGTATATTTCTACGATATTGAAAATAAATTGCCATTGGGTAATGCAAAACAATTACATACACTTGAAGAGTTATTAGGTTCTTGTGATGTGATTTCGCTTCATGTACCAGATTTACCTTCAACTCGTAATTTAATGAGTGCTGAACGTATTGCGCAATTAAAACAAGATTCTATTTTGATCAATGCAGCACGTGGTACGGTAGTGGATATTGATGCTTTAGCAGCTGCGCTTGAACAAGGTAAAGTTCGTGGTGCAGCTGTTGATGTATTCCCTGTTGAGCCTGCATCAATCAATGAAGAGTTTGTTTCGCCACTACGTAAATTTGATAATGTGATCTTAACCCCGCATATCGGTGGTTCAACCGCAGAAGCGCAAGAAAACATTGGTTTTGAAGTAGCGGGTAAATTTGTGAAATATTCAGATAACGGTTCAACCCTTTCTTCCGTGAATTTCCCTGAAGTATCCTTGCCAGAACACGTTGGTACAAAACGTTTACTTCATATTCACGAAAACCGTCCTGGTGTATTAAACAAATTGAACAAAATTTTCGTTGAAGCTAATCTCAATATTGCAGCACAATTTTTACAAACCGATCCGAAAATTGGTTATGTGGTCGTTGATATCGAAACAGATGATGCATCACCGTTATTGGCTAAACTTCGTGAAATTGAAGGTACAATTAAAGCACGTGTGTTGTATTAATTTGAAAAATTAAGTAAAAACTGACCGCACTTTGTGTGGGATGGAACGCAAAATGGGCAAAGTAAGTTAGTTTACTTTGCCCATTTTTATTAACTGTTTGCAGCTAACATTTATTTGATCATCGCCTTAAATAGATTACGGCGATCAGAATTAAATGTCGGCTGTGCAGTTGGGATGGATAAAACCATACGCAAACAATCTTGTGTGAGTTGAACTGCTTGCTCGTTAGTCAGATTTGGGTCGAGTGGTGAATGTAAGGAGCAACTTAAATATTGCGGTACATTTTCAAGACTACTAACGGTGAAAGTGAGTGCTTTGTAAGGCAGTTGCACAGTGAGTTTATCGCCTAATTCACGCGGTTCCCATTGTTGTTGAGGACCAGGCAGAATCACCACACTCATCATCCATGGCGTTAATACGGTACCGATCCATTGATCTTCAAATAAAACAAATTTAGGGCAGAAACACTCGATGCCTTTGTGATAAAAAGGAAGATCTTGCATTTCAGGTACAATGTTTTGCATTTCGGCAAGGAAAATCTCCGTTGGGTTTTCTTCAAAGCCCGTAACAGAGGTTAAAAGTGAGGTAGAGTTTTTACTCGTAAATCCTGAAGATTTACTCGCTCCTTCAGAGCCGTTGGCAAAGCCAACGTTCAAAAAGCTTTGCTTTTTGTCAGGTGTTTTTTCGTGTCGATACATGGTTTATTTTTCACATAAAACTTAATCAAATTAAAGCACGCATCAAAAGATGCGTGCTATGAGTGATTGGCTATTAAATTCCTTGCTATTCTAAATAGCGGCCGTTAAGCCATATTCCTTAATGACTTGATTTAACGTTTCAAAAACCTTTGGCAACACATTTTGTATCGTTTCAGTCAAGCCAATTCCAGATTCTAGTGATTCTGGTTGGATGCCGATGAGACAAAGGTGTTTTGGAAATTCGTCCGTTA